>JAUYUF010000280.1 GCA_030694835.1 Flavobacteriaceae bacterium
TATTGCTTCAAGAGTTGAAAAGCGAATGGCTTTTGCTTTCCCTGTTTTTAAGATTGATAAATTAACATTAGTTATTCCAACTCTATCTGCTAATTCATTCGATTGCATTTTTCTTTTAGCAATCATTACATCTAGGTTAACTACTATTGGCATAATTAAATGGTTAAATCGCTTTCTTCTTTGTAATTTTTTGCAATTGAGAATATTTCTGCCAACACAATGAAAAACAAACCAATACTGGTAGAAAATAAAAAGGAATTAAATCCGCTAAAAAACACCATTTCAAATTTATTGGATACAGCTATTTTGTAGATAAATATAGATAGATTTGTCAAAAACGAATAGATTATAAATGATACCCCAATCAACTTAAAATATCGAATAATCTCATTGTTAAATATTTTTCTTCTGGTAAAATGATTTAATACTTTTTTAAAGAGAAATACACCATAAATAAAAAAGGCAAATCCGATAAATGCGCTAATCATTAAAAATATTTCTCCTTGATTAATTGATGTTAACTGTTGATTATCAATCATTATGGGTATTAGTAACTCATCAGAAAATAAAAATAATATAAAGAGAAATAAAGTTCCAATGGCGTTCATTATAAGAAAGAAAAAAAAGAGGTTGAGGATGGCTCTAAGTATAATAAGTTTTCTCATAGATGTAAAATTGATTAATCACTTCATCAAATATAATTAAATTTATCGATAAACAATAAATATTTATTGATGATAAATAAAAAACTCCGAGATTTCTTGGAGTTTTTTGTGTTATTTTATATTGAAGACAGCAATAAACTAAATGAACTCCAATTTTATTAATCTTCCATTATTACCTTGGGCTTCTGTAAAGTTTTCTCCATGAGAAGAAGGTTATTACTAAAAAATTTCAAGATTGTTATAAATTAGAAAATTATTTATATATTTGTACTTGAAAACATATTTAGTATAAATAAACTATATGAGTATTGATAGTACAAAAGATTCTATTTTAAATGTAGCATCAAGGTTGTTTAGTCGCTTTGGGTTCCACAAAACCTCGATGGATGAAATTGCTAAAATTGCCAGAAAAGCAAAAGGTTCATTATATTATCATTTTGCAAGTAAGGAAGAACTGTTTAGAGAGGTGGTTTCCAACGAAATAGCAAATTTAAAGAATCAATTAACTACTGTTGTTGTTAATAATAAATTAAGTGCTTCCGAAAAAATTAACGCTTATTTTATAATAAGAATGGAGGTTTTACATAATGCTTCAAACTACCATGAGACTATAAAAGCAGACTTTTATGAGCATTTTGAATTTATTGATGATTTAAGAAACGAATTGGATGCGTGGGAAAAAGAAAATATTAAAAAAATCATTTTGCAGGGGATTGAAACAAAAGAATTTGTTATTGAAGGTGATATTAATATTTTATTAGATGTTTACATAATGGTATTAAAAGGACTGGAAATACCATTTTTCATTCAAGATAAATATAAAAACTATGCGCCTTATTTCAATGATTTAACAAGAATATTTACAAAGGGATTGATGTCTTGATTTTTTTTATCAAAAACTGACTAAAAAACATTATAAGTGCAATAATATGAATTTAATGTTACAACACCCGCTTCAACAAACAAAAGGGAATAAAAACCTTAGTATAATAACTATATTTTCTGAAAATATTCTTAAAATACTTGGTTGGGAAATGGTAAGTGATTTTAAATTTCCAAATAAATCTGTCATAATATTTGCCCCTCATACAAGTTACTGGGATGGTTTTTACGGAAAATTATTTTGTTTGCAATTAAACATAAATTATAAGTTTTTGACAAAAAAGGAGTTTTTTAAATTTCCTTTAAAATATTTTTTCAGGTTCTATGGTTCTATACCAGTTTCTAAAAATAAAGAATACATAGATGAGATTGTATCCTTATTTGATAAATATGAGAATCTACATATTATAATTTCTCCCGAAGGACAATTAGCAAAAACAGACCATTGGAAAAAGGGTTATTATTACATGGCAAAAAGGGCAAAAGTGCCTATTGTTATTGCCTTTATTGATTATAAAAATAAAAAAATTGGAATTAAAGGAATCATTAGAGATATTAATAATATGGATGAAACAATGGGTAGTATAAGTGAAATGTATAAAAATGTAAATGCAAAATATCCTGAAAAATTCATTTTAGATAAAAGATATAATTAAAATTTAAGTATAACAGAAAGAAATAAAACATGAATAAAAAAGCAAAATCACTAATAAAGTTAAAATGGGTCATAGTAATTGTATCCCTAATTTTGGTATATAGTTGTCAAAATAAAGAAGACAAAAATACATCAGAAAACAACAATACAATCGCTCCTGTTAAAGTAGTAGTACAAAAAGTAACTACGAATGCATCCAGTAATAAATTGACTTATAATGGAAATATAATTCCTAAAACAACAACCCCTTTAAGTTTTTTACTTCCAGGAACAGTAATTTCCATAAAAGCTGAAGAAGGAGATTGGGTAGAAAAAGGTCAAATTTTAGCCGAGTTAAATAATACTTCCTACAAAAACGCCTATAGAGGAACCTTGGCAACCCAAAAACAGGCACAGGATGCTTATAATAGACTGAAAACAGTTTACGATAAAGGCAGTTTGCCTGAAATAAGATGGGAAGATGTAAAAACCAAGTTAGAACAAGCTAATTCCGCCAATCAGATTGCTCTGCAAAATCTAGCCAATAGTACACTTAAAGCACCTTCGAATGGCTATATTGGAATGCGAAATTTAGAAATTGGAGAAACCACTATACCGGGTGTTCCTGTATTTAATCTTGTCGCTATTAATGAGGTATATATTAAAGTGTCAGTGCCGGAAAACGAAATCAACAAAATTAAAAAAGATCAACAGGCAAGTGTAAACATCCCAGCTTTGGGTAGTCAACTATTTACAGGCAAAGTTGAAAAAATTGGCGTAGTAGCAAATCCTATATCAAAAACATATGATGTAAAAATTAGTATTCCCAATCAACTAATGACTATTAAACCAGGTATGGCATGC
>JAUYUF010000281.1 GCA_030694835.1 Flavobacteriaceae bacterium
TATCAAAAAAACAACTGCTAGTGATTCTGCAATTTTATTAAATTATGCAAGTAAAGTAGTTATTGTACCTGGATATGGATTAGCAGTAGCTCAAGCTCAACATGTAATTCATGAACTTGAATTACTATTAACTAAAAAAGGTGTTGATGTTTCTTACGCAATTCATCCAGTTGCTGGTCGTATGCCTGGTCATATGAACGTTTTATTAGCTGAAAGTAATGTAGATTATGGAAAGTTAATCGAAATGGATGATATTAATCCTCAATTTCCTAATACTGATGTAGTATTGGTAGTTGGCGCAAATGACGTAGTAAATCCTGCTGCTCATAACGATCCTTCAAGTCCGATATACGGAATGCCGATTTTAGATGTAGAAAATGCTAAACATATTATTGTAAACAAACGTAGTATGAATGCAGGATATGCAGGAATTGAAAATGAATTATTTTTCAATCAAAAAACTTCTATGCTTTTTGGAGATGCAAAAAGCGCATTAACTGAATTAGTTAGTGAACTAAAAAATATGTAATATTTATTATAATATTAAATTCTAAGGAGCTATTTATATAGCTCCTTTTTTTGTTTAATAATGAATTTTTAAGTTGATTATATTCCACTTACATCCAAATACTTTTTGATATCAATTTAAACCTTCTTATCTTTTCAAAGTCTAAAAAAGTATTATTCCAAAAGATGTGACAAACGAAGAAACTTTAATATTAAATCTTAAAAATCCGCTAACTCAAGAACGTGCTTTTATAGAGTTAATGAGTTTATATAAAGAGCGGCTTTATTGGCACATCCGTAAAATTGTATTAAATCATGATGATGCAGACGATGTTTTGCAAAATACATTTATAAAAGTTTACAAAAATATTGATTCTTTTAAGGAAGAAAGCAAACTTTATTCATGGATTTATAGAATTGCAACAAACGAATCTATTACTTTCATTAACAAAAGAGCAAAAGAAAATCATTTAGATATTGCTGATTTACATGATAAAATGGCAAATGATTTATATAATGATCCATTATTTGAAGGCGATGAAATTCAGTTAATTCTTCAAAAAGCTGTTGCAACTTTACCTCAAAAACAGCAATTAGTTTTTAAAATGAAGTATTTTGATGAAATGAAATATCAAGAAATATCAGAAATTTTAGAAACTTCTGTGGGTGCATTAAAAGCATCTTATTTTCATGCAGTTAAAAAAATAGAAGAAATAATAAGCTCACATTAAACTATTTATCATAAAAAGAGTCTAAACAAAAGAATGAAAAAAGACGAAATGAAAAATATTGCTCCGAATTTATCTGCTTTAAAAGTAAAGCCAGAAGCGTTTATATTACCTGATGGAGCATTAAATGATATTGAGATTTCTGTTTTATCAGAACTTTTAGAATCCAAATTAAAATCGAAAATTGGAACAATAAATCCATTTAAAGTTAATGAAACTTATTTTGAGAATTTTGAGGATTCAATTTCTAATTCTTTAGAAAATAGAAATACTAAATCTGTAAAAACTACCCTCAAAGTACCTGATTATTATTTCGAAAACTTTGAACAAAAGGTATTATTAAAACTTAAAAATACAACTGAGAATAAAGAAGTAAAGGTAATTTCTTTACGATCTCGTATTATAAAAATATCAGCAACTATAGCCGTTGCTGCTTCTTTAGCTATATTTTTTATCTTTAATCAACAACAAACTGATGATATATCATTTGATTCTTTAGCTTTATCTGAAATTGAAGAATGGATTAATCAAGATCAATTAGATTTAGATGCCTATCAAATTGCATCTGTTTATACTGAAACCAAGCTTCAATCAAATTTATTAAACTCAACAATTAACGAAGATGAATTAGAAGAATTTTTAAAGAATGAAAACATTAATGAATTAATATACGAATAAAATGAACCTAAAATTATCCATATTATCAGTTTTATTTATTTTACAAGCATTTTATATAAATGCACAAAATACTGATAACGAAAATATTAAAGCACTTAAAGTTGCTTTTATTACTGAACAATTAACATTAACTACGAGTGAAGCTGAAAAATTTTGGCCGATATATAATTATTATACTGGAAAAGAATATAATCTTAAAATAATTGAAATAAGAAAGTTACGTCATCAAATAAAAGCAAAAGGAGGAATTGATGCTATTTCAGATAATGAAGCAGATCTTATTCTGAAGCGATTAATAGAAATTGAAAATGAAATTGCTTCTATCAAAAATGAAATGAATCAAAAATTAAAACCAATCTTAAGTTCTAAAAAATTAATAAAACTTCAAATTGCTGAATTTGAATTTAACAGAAAAGTATTAGAAGAACTTCGAAAAAAACGGATGGAACGTTTTAGAAATAATCAATAAATAAAAAGGAGGCAATTGCCTCCTTCTTATTTAACTATACAATTCTAATCTTAATTCTTTGACCTTCTTATCTTCTAAATATTCATCAAATGACATATAACGATCAATAATTCCTTTTGGAGTTATTTCAATTATTCTATTTGCTACAGTATGAGCAAATTCGTGGTCATGCGTTGTGAAAATTACAGTTCCTTTAAAATTGGCAAGCGAATTATTAAATGCTTGAATAGATTCTAAATCTAAGTGATTCGTAGGCTCGTCAAGTAAAAGAACATTCGCTCTAGTCATCATCATTCGAGAAATCATACAACGAACTTTTTCTCCTCCAGACAAAACATTACTTTGTTTTAAAGCTTCTTCACCACTAAATAACATTTTTCCTAAAAATCCACGTAAATAAACTTCTTCTCTCTCTTCCTCAGAAGTTGCATATTGACGTAACCAATCAACTAAAGACAAATTATTATTAAAAAATTGAGCGTTTTCTAGTGGCAAATATGATTGAGTAGTAGTAATTCCCCATTGAAAATTTCCAGAATCTGCTTTTTGATGACCATTCAAAATTTCATAAAATGTAGTAACAGCTCTAGAATTTTTTGAAATCAGTGCTATTTTATCATCTTTTTTAAGATTGAAACTAACGTTTGAAAACATTATTTCTCCATCAATCGATTTGGTAAGATTTTCTACATTCAATATTTGATCTCCAGCTTCTCTTTCGCGGTCAAATATTAATGCTGGATATCTTCTACTTGATGGTTTTATTTCATCAATATTTAATTTTTCTAACATTTTTTTTCTACTTGTTGCTTGCTTAGATTTTGCAACATTGGCAGAAAATCGTCTGATAAACTCTTCTAATTCTTTACGTTTTTCATCCGATTTTTTATTTTGTTGAGCACGTTGTCTAGCCGCTAACTGACTAGATTCATACCAAAAAGTATAGTTACCAGAATAGTGATTTATTTTTCCGAAATCAATATCTGAAATATGCGTACATACAGAATCTAAAAAGTGACGGTCATGCGAAACAACAATTACAGTATTATCGTAGTTGGCGATAAAATTTTCTAACCAACCAATTGTTTCAAAATCTAAATCATTGGTAGGCTCATCCATTATTAATACATCTGGATTTCCAAATAATGCTTGTGCTAATAACACTCGAACTTTTGATTTTCCATCTAAATCACCCATTAGAGTATAATGCATATCATCTTTAATACCTAAAGAAGATAATAATGAAGCTGCATTACTTTCTGCATTCCATCCTCCCATTTCTTCAAATAATAATCCAAGATCTGCAGCTTTTATTCCATCTTCCTCATTAAAATCTGGTTTAGCATAAATGGCATCTAACTCATTTTTAAGAGCATATAATTTTTTATTGCCAATAATTACCGTTTCTAATACTTGAAAAGTATCAAAAGCAGAATGTTCTTGTTTAAGAACTGACATCCTTTTTCCTGATTCTAAATGAACATGTCCAGTTGTAGGAGTTTTATCACCCGCAATAATTTTAAGAAAAGTAGATTTACCAGAACCATTTGCTCCTATTATTCCATAGCAATTGCCTTTAGTAAATTTAACATTTACATCATCAAACAAAATTCTTTTACCAAATTGGAGCGATAAATTTGAAACACTTAACATGAATTATTTTTTAAATTTTTGCAAAGGTACAAATTTAAATTTCTATTCATTACAGAAATATATTCTAACCTAGAAACATTATTTATACTTATATATGAAGCTCTATATGCTTCTTATTTTTAACAACACATTAACAACAAAAGAACTTGATAATTGTATATTTGTTTGTCAAATTTTACCCACATTTATGCTAACAATAAGAAATGTTTTGGTCGTTTTAATATTAACAACTATTTTTGGTTGTAACCAAACACCTCAAAATTCTTTAACTTATTTTGGTGGTCAAATTATCAATCCAAAGGGAAATTATGTTTACTTAGAAAAAAATGGTAAAACAGTTGATTCAACCTTATTAGATGATAATCATAAATTTTTGATGAAATTTAATTTAGAAAATGAAGGATTATTTTATTTTAAACATGGTAATGAATTTCAATATTTATATTTACAACCCAATGATAGTGTATTAGTAAGACTCAATACTTGGGACTTTGATGAATCTATCGTATTTTCCGGAAAAGGAGCTGAAAAAAATAATTTATTAATCAATCTGTTTATTATCAATGAGTTAGAAGATGAAAATTTCTATCCTTTTTATCAATTAGATTCTAAAACTTTTAGCAAGAAAATAGATTCTGCCATTTCTTCAAAAGAAAAACTATTATTTAAATTTAAAAAATCTAATCAAAATATTTCCGAAGGTTTTTTGAATTTAGCCAATGCTAATATTTATTTACCTACTTTTAGGAAAAAAGAAAATTATGCATATGGTCATAAAAAGTTATTAAACTTACCCAATTTTACTTTAAATGACAATCAATTTTATAAGTATCGAAAAAAAATTAATTTAAATGATACAACATTAATTCAACATCACTCATATCAAAATTATCTTAATAGTTTAATTTACAATAAGACCTCTTTAATTAAGGATAAGGATTCTTTAAATCAGAATTTCTCATTAATTGCTCTCAAATTAATTGATGAACAATTTAATAATAATGCTATTAAAAATTTATTATTAAAGCAAACTATAATGGAGAGTTTCTTAAAAGACTCTAATTGTAAATTTGAAGAAGATGAATTAGGATATTACAATAAAAAATCTAGCAATAAAGATGATCTAAGAAGAATTTCAAAATTATACGACGACTCTAATTCTCTTACCAATAATGAATTATTTAAAGATTTTGTAATAATTGATCATCAAAATCGATTAAAATACATCAACTCTCTTATTTTAAATAGAAATACAGTAATCTATTTTTGGTCTCCAGACTCAATGTCTGAAGAGTATCTCATTTCTAGAATTAATTTTTTAGAAACTCATTACCCTTCTATTCTTTTCATTGGCATTAATACAAATTCTAGTCAGGCTTCAATTAATAAAACAATGAGGTTACCTTTAAAAAATCAATTTTTCCTACCAGATAATAGCTTTGGTAAAAAACATATTAGCAGCAATTTCCCTAGAACAATTCTTATAAATAGTAACGGAATTGTAGAAAACAGTTTTACTTTTTTAGCTTCAAAACACTTTAATCATCTAATAGTAGATTTAGAAAAAAAGTAATATACTCTTACTGTTCAGAAAATAAGTCGTAAATTTGCAAACTTTATAATGTTAAAGTTACTTTTTTATAAGTATTTGTTAATCTATTAATTATACATGATCAATTTTACAGAGTTTTCACTCAAACCAGAAATTTTAAAGGCTTTAGCTGAATTAGGATATGTTAGTCCAACACCTATTCAGGAGAAAGCAATTCCGCAACTTTTAGAATCTAATCAAGATTTAAAAGCATTTGCACAAACCGGCACCGGAAAAACTGCCGCATTTAGTTTACCAATATTGCAAAATATTGATTTACAAAACACAAAAACACAAGCCATTATTTTGGCTCCTACACGAGAATTAGCTATTCAAATCACTAAAAATATTGAAGAATATGCTAAATTTTTACCAAATTTTAGAGCTTTAACCATTTATGGTGGAGCAAGTATTGATACTCAAATTCGAGGCCTTAAAAGAGGTGCTCAAATATTAGTTGGAACACCAGGAAGAACAGTTGATTTAATTAAAAGAAGACAGATTGATTTATCTCAAATTAAATGGTTGGTTCTTGATGAAGCTGATGAAATGTTAAATATGGGTTTCAAAGATGAACTAGACCGAATTTTAGAAGAAACACCAAAAGAAAAACAAACCTTACTGTTCTCAGCAACTTTCCCACAGGAAGTACACAATATTGCTAAGAATTATATGAATAAACCACTTGAAATAAGCGCAGGAAAAGTAAATGTTGGAACAGCAAATGTGAATCATGAATATTATGTAATTGCTGAAAAAAACAGATACGCTGCACTTAAAAGAATTGCTGATGTGAATCCTGATATTTACGGAATTATTTTCTGTAGAACTAGAATGGAAACTCAAAATATTGCAGATTTATTAATTGCTGATGGCTATAGTGCAGATTCATTACATGGTGATTTATCACAAAATCAACGTGATTTAGTAATGCAAAAATTTAGAAATAAAACCATACAACTTCTTGTGGCTACTGATGTTGCTGCTCGTGGATTAGATGTTAATGATTTAACACATGTTATCAATTATAAACTTCCAGATCAAGGTGAAGTATATACTCACAGAAGTGGTAGAACTGGTAGAGCTGGAAAAACTGGATGTTCAGTTTCAATCATCAATATAAAAGAAGGAAGAAAAGTTCAAGATATCCAAAGAATTATCGGGAAGAAATTTGAACAAAAACAAATTCCACACGGTAAAGAAATTTGTGAAAAACAATTGTTTAAACTAATAGATAAAGTAAAAGCAGTTGAAGTAAATGATGATCAAATAGCTGAATATTTAGATGTTATTTATGAAAAATTAGCTTCCTTGGATAGAGAAGAATTAATCAAAAAATTTGTATCTATTGAGTTTAACTCATTCTTAAGTTATTACGAAGATGCTGATGATTTAAACAAAACCACATCTTCACGTGATAAAGATTCTAGTAGAAATGCTAAATTCACTGACGAAAATTTCACGCGATATTTCATCAACTTAGGGAAAAAAGACAATATCAATCCAGCAAAATTAATTGGAGTAATCAACGAACAAAATATTGCTAATAACCTAGAAATTGGTCAAATTGATATTTTAGATTCATTCTCTTTTTTCTAAGCTGATAAAGAACATACCGAAGATACTTTAAGTAAATTAAATAACGCTACTTTCAACGGAAGAAGAATCAATGTTGAAATTACAACGACTCCTAAGAAAAGTAGAAGCGATAGAGGCGGTTCTGGCAGTAGAGATAGAGGACGAAGAGATGGTAAAATACTTCATAATAAAACCAATTTTTCAGGAGACAGAGATCGCAGTGGCGATAAACCAAATTTCTCTGATGAACGAAAAAGCGGTGGAGACAGAGATCGCGGAAGTTATAAACCTAAGTTCTCTAGCGAAAGAAAAAGTAGTGATGATAAACCTAGTTTCTCTCGTGAAAGAAGTCGCGGAAGTGATAAACCTAGATTTTTAAGTGATAGAAAACCAAGTGGTGACAGAAATCAAGGTGATGGTAACAAAGAAAGCAATCGTGTAGGTTTTAGAAGTAGAAAACCTAAGAGTTAAATAACAACAAAAAAGCGACCAAATTTGGTCGCTTTTTTTATTTCTTAAATTCTAAAATTGTTTTCTTAATAATTGAAACACAGTCCATTAATTGTGCTTCGTTCATCACTAATGGAGGAGCAAAACGGATAATATTTCCATGAGTAGGTTTTGCTAACAGTCCATTATCACGTAGTTTTAAACAAATTTCCCAAGCAGTATTACTCTCGTCTGTGTCATTAACTACAATTGCATTTAATAATCCTTTCCCTCTAACTAGCGTAATTAAATCCGTTTTCTCAATGAGTTTATTCATTTCGCTTCGGAATAATTTACCTAAATATTCCGCATTTTCTGCAAGCTTTTCATCTTTAACAACTTCTAAAGCAGCAATGGCAACAGCTGCAGCGATTGGATTTCCGCCAAAAGTAGAACCATGTTGTCCAGGTTTTATAACATCCATAATTTCATTATTCGCTAATACAGCTGAAACAGGATAAACACCACCCGAAAGTGCTTTTCCTAAAATAAGTACATCAGGTTTAACATTTTCATGATCTACAGCTAATAATTTTCCAGTACGCGCAATTCCAGTTTGCACTTCATCCGCAATAAATAAAACATTGAATTTTTTACATAATGATTTTGCTTTTGCTAAATATCCTTCAAAAGGAACAAAAACACCCGCTTCTCCTTGAATTGGTTCTACTAAAAAACCAGCAATATTTTTTTGGGTTGATAAAACCTGTTCTAAAGCCTCAATATCATTATATGGGATTTTAATAAATCCAGGCGTAAAAGGCCCAAAATTATTTCTAGCAGATGGATCAGAAGAAAAAGAAACAATTGTAGTTGTACGTCCGTGAAAATTATTTTCACATACAATTATCTGAGCCTGATTTTCATCAATTCCTTTCTTTTCATAAGCCCATTTGCGTGTTAATTTAATAGCAGTTTCAACAGCTTCTGCACCAGTATTCATTGGTAAAACCTTGTCAAAACCAAAATAATTAGTTACAAATTGTTCATATTTACCTAGTACATCATTATAAAAAGCTCTAGAAGTTAATGTTAATTTTTGAGCTTGTTCAATTAAACTATTGATTATTTTAGGATGACCATGTCCTTGATTTATAGCTGAATATGCTGATAAAAAATCATAATATCGTTTACCATCTACATCCCAAACATAAACACCCTCTCCTTTTGTTAATACAACAGGCAATGGATGATAATTATGAGCACCATATTGATCTTCTAAATCAATTAATTTTTGAGATGAAAATTGATTGGTAGTAATCATAAAATAAAAATTTAAGTAAAAATAATTAGCAATTCCTACTTTGTGGAGAGAAATCATCCTTATTAATGCAAAGTAACAAAAGTATTTTATAATGCCATAGAATTAGACTATGAATTGATAATGAAATATTATTTTTTGAGGCTGAATTACTTACTTCTTTTTGTAATTTTGAAAAAATAAATGAAAAAATAAATGAAAAAAACAATTTTAACACTTGCTATTATCTCTTTAATCACAATTAGTTGTGGTGAAAAAAAGAAAGAGGAAACAAAACCACAAACAGTAACTGAATTAACTGCTGAAGATGGAAAAGAATTATTTACTTCTAAAACTTGTGCAACATGTCATCAACCAGATGTAAAATTAATTGGTCCATCCATAAAAGATATCAAC
>JAUYUF010000139.1 GCA_030694835.1 Flavobacteriaceae bacterium
GTCTTTGTTTAAATCTAGGATTCTTTTTATTGATTACATATAATCTGCCTTTTCTACGCACAATCTTGCACTCGGCACTTCTTTTTTTTACTGATGTTCTAACTTTCATCGTTTTGTCTTTAATATCTGTAAGTAATTCTAGCCTTTGTTAAATCGTATGGGCTCATTTCTAATTTCACTTTATCCCCTGGTAATAATTTGATATAATGCATTCGCATTTTACCAGAAATGTGTGCCGTTACAATATGCCCGTTTTCAAGCTCAACTCGGAACATCGCATTAGATAATGCCTCTGTGATAGTTCCATCTTGTTGTATTGCTGCTTGTTTAGCCATATTTATGCTACGTTTTTACGTTTAGTACCAGTTTTCATTAGACCATCATAATGACGATTTAACAAATGTGAATTGATTTGTTGGATGGTGTCAATTGCAACTCCTACCATAATTAATAATGAAGTTCCACCATAAAACAATGCCCATGATTGTTGAACCCCAAATTTAACAACAAATACTGGAAATATAGCAATAATTGCTAAAAACACAGATCCAGGTAAGGTAATTTTAGATAAAATTTCATCTAACTTATCGCCTGTTTCTTTTCCAGGTCTAATACCAGGAATAAAACCACCGCTTCTTTTTAAATCATCGGCCATTTTATTGGTTGGTATCGAAATTGCTGTATAAAAATAACTGAAAATAATGATTAAAGTAGCAAAAAGTAAATTATAACCTAATCCGTTAATATCAACAAAACTTTGAGCTATAGACCCTACAGTTTCTGATGATGCACTAACTAATGCTGCTGGTACAAACATAATTGCTTGTGCAAATATGATTGGCATTACTCCAGATGAATTCAATTTTAATGGCACATATTGTCTTGCTCCAGCAATATCTTTTATATTACCCGCAACTGTTCTTCTTGCATATTGTACAGGAATTTTTCTAACTGCGGTTACCAATAATATTGATAATAAAATTACAACAAACCAAATAATCACTTCTAATAATACCATAATAGCACCACCATTAGATTGTGTTACTCTTGAAGTAAACTCTTGTACAAAAGCACTTGGAAAACGAGCAATAATACCAACCATAATTAATAAAGAAATACCATTTCCTATACCTTTATCAGTAATTTTTTCACCCAACCACATTGCAAATACAGTTCCTGTAGTTAATAATATCATTGATGAAAACCAGAACATGGGTCCTGTTCCTAATAAAAAGGCACTTTGAGGAATTCCTAAACTTGGTAAACTTGCAATATACGCAGGTCCTTGAACCATAGTAATAGCAATTGTTAACCAACGTGTAATTTGATTGATTCTTTTTCTACCGCTTTCACCTTCTTTTTGTAATTTTTGTAAATAAGGAATTGCTATTCCCATTAACTGAACTACAATCGAAGCAGAAATATAAGGCATAATACCTAATGCCATAAATGATGCGCTAGCGAATGCACCTCCAGTAAACATATTTAAGATGTCTAAAAGACCACCACCGCTTGCTTTATCAGATAATGCTGATAATTGAGCAGGATCAATTCCAGGTAGTGGGATTTGCGCAGCAAATCTATACACTACCATAAAACCAATGGTAAGAAGAAGCTTATTTCTAAGCTCTTCAATTTTCCAAATATCTTGTATGGTTTTAATAAAATTTTTCATTCAGTTATAGAGCTTAAAGGGTTACTATTTCTCCACCAGCAGCTTCAATAGCAGCTTTTGCAGTTGCTGTGAATTTGTGGCCAGATACTTTTAGTTTAGCTGTTAACTCTCCTCTTCCTAAAATTTTAACTAAATCATTTTTCGTTGCTAAACGATATTCTAACATCATATCAAAATCTAGTTGGTCAGTAATTCTACCATTATCTACTAATTCTTGAATTTTATCTAAATTGATTCCAACATAATCCTTACGGTTGATGTTTGTAAAACCAAATTTAGGTACACGTCTTTGAAGTGGCATTTGCCCACCTTCAAATCCTACTTTTCTAGAATAACCTGAACGAGATTTTTGTCCTTTGTGACCTTTAGTGGCAGTACCACCTTTGCCCGAACCTTGACCTCTACCAAGTCTTTTCTTCTCTTTTTTAACAGATCCCTCTGCTGGTTGTAAGTTACTTAAATTCATATCGAATATTTTTATATTTCTTTAACAGAAACTAAGTGTTGAACTTTATTTACCATCCCGAGGATTGATGAAGTAGCTTCGTGCTCCACCATTTGATCAATCTTACGTAAGCCCAACGCCTCTAAAGTCAATTTTTGTCTTTTTGGACAGTTGATTTTACTTTTCACTTGTGTTACTTGTATCTTTGCCATCGTATTATTGATTTTATCCTTTAAAAACTTTTTCTAAAGAAATTCCTCTTTGTTGTGCCACTGAATGCGCACTTCTCAATTGTAATAAAGCATCAAAAGTTGCTTTAACTACGTTGTGTGCATTAGATGAACCTTGTGATTTTGATAATACATCATGTACACCAACTGATTCTAGGACGGCGCGTACAGCACCACCAGCGATAACTCCAGTACCATGAGCAGCATGTTTTAAAAACACTATTGCTCCAACAAATTTACCTTTTTGTTCGTGAGGTATTGATTTATCAATAATCGGAATTCTTACTAAATTCTTTTTTGCATCTTCAATAGCTTTTGCAATTGCAGAAGCTACATCTTTCGATTTTCCATGTCCGTGACCCACAACATTGTTGCCATCGCCAACAACAACAATTGCAGAGAACCCGAAAGTTCTACCACCTTTTGTTACTTTGGTAACTCTGTTAACGGCTACTAAATGGTCTTTAAGCTCTAATCCACTAGGCTTTACTCTTTCTACGTTTTTGTACTCTTGATACATAATTTCTTAAAATTTTAAACCAGCTTCTCTAGCAGCATCTGCTAAAGCTTTAACTCTACCGTGATACAAATATCCATTTCTGTCAAAAGAGCAATTTAAAACTCCGGCGTTAACCGCTTTTGCTGCTACTGCTTTACCAACAGCTACTGCTTGTTCTAATTTGGTACCTTTTGCATCAATTTCTTTATCTCTTGATGATACTGATAAAATTGTTTTACCAGAATTATCATCTATTAATTGAGCATAAATCTCTTTGTTACTTCTGAAAACTGATAGTCTTGGACTTTCAGCTGTTCCGAAAATAACTTTTCTGATTCTATGCTTAATTCGTTGTCTTCTTTCGAGCTTTGATAATGCCATAATACGATTAATTATGCAGATTTACCTGCTTTTCTTCTTAATACTTCTCCTACAAATTTAACTCCTTTTCCTTTATAAGGCTCTGGTGGGCGGAATCCTCTGATTTTTGCCGCAACCTGACCTAATAACTGTTTATCAAATGAAGTTAATTTAATGATTGGATTTTTTCCTTTCTCACTTAAAGTTTCTACAGTTACTTCTGAAGCAACCATCAAAATAATATTGTGTGAAAAACCTAAAGCTAACTCGAGTCTTTGACCTTGATTACTTGCTCTGTAACCAACACCTACTAACTCTAAACTTAGGGTAAATCCAGTTGACACTCCTTGAATCATGTTACTGATTAATGCTCTGTACAAACCGTGTTTTGCACGGTGATCTTTAGAATCAGACGGTCTTTCAACTGTGATGATTCCATCTTCCATATTAACAGTAACATCTTTTATTTCTTGAGATAATTCTCCCAACTTCCCTTTAACGGTTACAACGTTATCTTTCAAATCAACGGTAACTCCGTCTACAATGTTAATCGGGTTTTTTCCTATTCTTGACATCTTTACTAATTCTTATATTAATAAACGTAACATAAAACTTCACCTCCGATATTCTCTTGACGAGCTTGTTTGTTAGTCATTACCCCTTTAGAGGTAGAAACTATCGCAATTCCAAGTCCGTTTAAAACTCGTGGCATTTCTGTAGCGCTTGCATATTTACGAAGACCAGGAGTACTGATTCTTTGAATCTTTTTAATTACAGGCTCTTTGGTCAATTTGTCATATTTCAAAGCTATTTTAATGGTACCTTGAACGGTATCTGCATTAAATTGGTAGCTAAGAATATATCCTTGATCAAACAATATTTTAGTTATTTCTTTCTTCAAATTAGAAGAAGGAATTTCAACTACTCTATGTCCTGCGCTTGCAGCGTTTCTTATTCTTGTTAAATAATCTGCTATTGGATCTGTGTTCATATATTTATGATTGCGGTTTTGGTTTTTAACGTTGCCGTTAAACCTGAAACCAATTTATAATTTACCAACTTGCTTTTCTAACTCCAGGTATTAAACCTTGGTTAGCCATTTCGCGGAATGTAACACGAGAAAGACCAAAGGTTCTCATATATCCTTTTGGTCTACCTGTTAATTTACAACGATTGTGTAAACGAACTGGTGACGCATTTTTAGGTATACTTTGTAACCCAACGTAATCTCCTGCTTCTTTCAATTCTTTTCTCTTAGCTGCAAATTTTGCAACTAACTTTTGTCTTTTAACCTCACGGGCTTTCATTGATTCTTTAGCCATTCCTTAGTTCTTTTTAAATGGTAAACCTAATTCTCTTAATAATGATTTTGCTTCAGTATCAGTTTTAGCAGTTGTTACAAAAGTAATATCCATTCCTGAAATTTTATTGATTTTATCAATATCAATTTCTGGGAAAATAATTTGTTCTGTAACTCCGAGGTTATAATTTCCTCTACCGTCAAAACCAGTTGCACTCACACCATGAAAATCTCTTACTCGTGGAAGTGAAACGGTAACCAAACGATCTAAAAACTCGTACATTTTAGTACCTCTTAAGGTAACTTTTGCACCAATTGGCATTCCTTTACGTAATTTAAAGTTTGCAACGTCTTTTTTAGAAATGGTAGATACTGCTTTTTGTCCGGTAATTTTAGTTAGTTCTTCCACAGCGTGGTCTACTAATTTTTTATCGGCAACTGCTGCACCAACTCCTTTGCTAACCACAATTTTTTGAAGTTTTGGTAACATCATGATGTTTTTGTATCCAAATTCTTCTTTAAGAGCTGGAATAATTCTGCTCTTATATTCTTGCTTAAGTCTTGGTATATACGTCATCTCTATATCGCTTTATCTGATTTTTTAGAAAATCTAACCTTTTTTCCGTCCTCATTACGATAACCTACTCTGGTTGTTTTTCCATCTTCCACTAACATTAAATTAGAAATGTGTAGCGCTGCTTCTTTCTTAACAATTCCACCCTGCGGACTATTTGCGCTTGGTTTAGTGTGTTTAGAAATCATGTTAACTCCTTCTACAATAGCTTTGTTAGTTTCAATAAGTACTTTAATTACTTTACCTTCTTCACCACGGTGATCACCAGCCATTACTCTAACTTTATCTCCTGTTTTGATCTTTAATTTTATCATCTTTTCAAATTTTTATTAAAGCACTTCAGGTGCTAATGAAACAATTTTCATGAATTGTTTTTCACGAAGCTCTCTTGCTACAGGACCGAATACACGGGTTCCTCTCATTTCTTCCGCTGCGTTTAATAAAACACAAGCGTTATCGTCGAATCTAATATATGATCCGTCTTTACGTCTTACTTCTTTTTTAGTACGAACAACAACTGCTCTGGATACTTGACCTTTTTTAACGGTTCCGTTAGGTGTAGATTCTTTAATTGAAACTACAATTTTATCTCCTAACGAAGCGTAACGTCTTTTTGTTCCTCCTAAAACGCGAATTACTAAAACCTCTTTGGCTCCAGTGTTATCAGCTACTCTTAATCTTGATTCAGTTTGTAACATAATTATTTAGCTCTTTCTAGGATTTCAACTAATCTCCAACATTTAGTCTTACTTAAAGGACGAGTTTCCATTATTTTAACGGTATCACCGATATTGCAATCATTTTTTTCATCGTGTGCAACATATTTCTTTGTTTTCAACACGTATTTACCGTACATAGGGTGTTTAGTTCTTGTAACTTCAGTAACCACAATAGATTTATCCATTTTGTTACTGGCAACGATCCCTACTCTTTCTTTTCTAAGATTTCTATTTTCCATCTTCTATTGAAAACAATTAATGTATTTCTCTTTTTTTTAATTCTGTAGCTAATCTAGCAACAGTTTTTCTAATGGCTCTTATCTGCATTGGTTTTTCCAATGGAGAAATGCTATGAACCATTTTAAGTTCAGCATAGTTCTTCTTGAATGCATCAAGTTTCTCTTGCAAATCGGCTATAGATAATTCTTTAATTTCTGATTGTTTCATTTTGGTCTCAATTAAGCATTATCGTAATCTCTTGCAACAATAAATTTACATTTCACAGGAAGTTTTTGAGCAGCTAAGCGTAATGCTTCTTTGGCAATATCATAAGATACACCACCTACTTCAAACATAATTCTTCCTGGTTTAATAACAGCGACGAAATATTCTGGAGCCCCTTTTCCTTTACCCATACGAACCTCTAGAGGTTTTTTGGTAATCGGTTTATCTGGAAATATTTTAATCCATAACTGTCCTTCTCTTTTCATATAACGAGTTGCAGCAATACGAGCGGCTTCAATTTGTCTTGATGTTAGAAAAGTTTGCTCTAGAGTTTTAATACCAAATGTTCCATTGGAAAGTTGGTGTCCTCTATGAGAATTTCCTGACAAATTTCCTTTGCCTTTCTGTACTTTACGAAATTTAACTCTTTTAGGTTGTAACATAACCGTCTAAATTTTTTAAATTATTTTTTACGACGTGGTTTATTAGATGCCTGAGGTTTACCAGTATTGGCTTGCTTTTTAGCTAAACCAACTAACGGTGATAATTCTCTCTTACCATAAACTTCGCCTTTCATAATCCACACTTTTATTCCTAATCTTCCATAGGTAGTGTGTGCTTCAGCTAGTGCATAATCAATATCAGCTCTAAAAGTAGAAAGAGGAATTCTTCCTTCTTTAAAGTGCTCAGAGCGCGCCATTTCCGCTCCGTTTAAACGTCCTGAAATTTGAATTTTAATTCCTTCAGCATTCATTCTCATGGCGGCTGCTATTGCCATTTTAATTGCTCTTCTGTATGAAATTCGGCTTTCAATCTGACGAGCAACACTTTGAGCAACAATAACCGCATCCACTTCTGGGCGTTTAATTTCAAAAATATTGATTTGAACTTCCTTACCTGTAATTTTCTTAAGCTCTTCTTTTAACTTATCTACCTCTTGTCCACCTTTCCCAATGATAATACCAGGTCTAGCAGTAGTGATAGTAACGGTTATAAGTTTAAGCGTACGCTCAATAATAATTCTAGATATGCTTGCTTTTGCCAGACGAGCACCAATGTACTCTCTGATTTTGTAATCTTCAGCAATTTTATCGCCATAGTCATTTCCTCCATACCAGTTAGATTCCCATCCTCTGATAATTCCTAAACGATGTCCTATTGGATTTGTCTTTTGTCCCATGCTATACTATTAATTACTGATTAAATTATTTGATGACCCTAACACAATAGTAACGTGGTTTGAACGCTTTCTAATTCTATGTGCACGACCTTGCGGTGCTGGTCTTAATCTTTTTAACATTCCTGCGCCATCAACTGTAATTTCTTTTACAAGTAATCCCGCTTCTTCAATATTGGCATCAGCATTTTTTGCTTGCCAGTTTGCGATAGCTGAAAGTAATAACTTTTCAAGATTTACTGAAGATGCTTTTGGGTTGAATTTTAATATACTAAGTGCTCTTTCTACATGAACACCTCTTATTAAATCTGCCACTAAACGCATTTTTCTTGGTGATGTAGGACATCCATTAAGCTTTGCAAAAGCAACGTGCTTTTTAGCTTCTTTTCTTTCGTCTGCTTTGATTTTTTTTCTAGCTCCCATAATTCCTACTATTTTTTACCTTTATTTTTTGCACCAGCATGTCCTCTAAATTGACGTGTTGGCGAAAATTCACCTAGTTTATGTCCTACCATATTTTCAGTTACATATACCGGAATAAATTGACGTCCGTTATGTACTGCTATGGTTTGTCCAACGAAATCAGGAATAATCATTGATGCTCTAGACCATGTTTTAATCACCGTCTTTTTTCCTGAATCTGTATTTTCTTGAACTTTTTTCTCTAATTTACGAAAAACGTAAGGTCCTTTTTTTAATGAACGTGCCATATCTTACTTATTTTTTTCTACGTTCTAAAATATGTTTATTACTTGCCTTGGTTCTAGAACGGGTCTTAAATCCTTTTGCAGGGATTAAGTTTCTAGATCTTGGATGACCTCCAGAAGATTTACCTTCACCACCACCCATTGGGTGATCTACAGGGTTCATCACTACTGGTCTTGTTCTTGGTCTTCTTCCTAACCATCTACTTCTACCCGCTTTACCTGACACTGTTAATTGATGGTCTGAATTAGACACAACACCAATAGTTGCCATACAAGTATTTAATATCATTCTAGTTTCACCTGATGGTAATTTTACAGTAACGTATTTACCTTCTCTTGCCATTAATTGAGCGAATGAACCAGCACTACGAGCCATAACAGCTCCTTGACCAGGTCTTAATTCAATACAAGAAATAGTGGTACCAAGTGGAATATCACTTAAGAACATAGTGTTCCCGATCTCTGGAGAAATTCCTTTTCCGGAAAGTAATGTTTGACCTACTTCAATACCATTTTGAGCAATGATGTAAGTTTTTACTCCATCAGCATAATACAATAATGCAATAAATGCAGTACGGTTTGGATCATACTCAATAGATTTTACTGTTGCAGGGATATTGTATTTATCTCTTTTAAAATCGATAATACGATAATTTTTCTTATGACCACCACCTGTATAGCGCATCGTCATTTTTCCCTTATTGTCTCGACCTCCAGATCTTTTATTCGGAACAAGTAAACTTTTTTCCGGCTTATCAGTAGTAATAGTGTCGAAGCCATTTACTACTTTAAAACGCTGACCTGGTGTTATTGGTTTTAATTTTCTAACTGACATTTTTTATCGTTTCGTATTAAATATTGCTGTAAAAGTCAATATTTTGACCTTCTGCTAGTTCAACAATGGCTTTTTTATAAGCACCAATTTTACCTTCTACTACTCCTTTTTTAGTATGCTTAGCTTTTCTAATCATAGGATAGTTCATGGTTCTTACTTTCTCTACCGTTACTCCATAAGTTTGCTCTACAGCATTCTTAATTTCGATTTTGTTAGAGTTTTTATCAACAACAAAAGCATAGCGGTTAAATAACTCACTATGGCCAGTTGCTTTTTCTGTTATAATAGGTTTAACTAAAATACTCATCTTTCGACCTATTTGTTTAAATTTAATTCAATTCCTTCTAAAGAACTCTCAATAATTAAAATTTTTCTAGCATTCATAACGCTATAAGTATTTAATCCTGAGTTAGTTACAGTCTTTACGCCTTCTAAATTTCGTGATGACAAATATACATTATTATTTGAATCACCCAACACGAATAGGGACTTTTTATTTTCTATCCCAAAAGCTTTCAGAATGTTAACAAAACTCTTAGTTTTTGGGGCTTCAAAATTGAAATCTTCTAACACTAAAATATTATCTTGTTTTGCTTGTAAACTTAAAGCTGATTTACGTGCTAATTTTTTAAGGTTTTTGTTTAATTTGAAAGAATAATCTTTTGGTCTTGGACCGAAAACTCTTCCTCCTCCTCTAAATACTGGAGATTTTATACTACCAGCACGAGCTGTACCTGTTCCTTTTTGTTTCTTAATTTTACGGGTACTCCCAGCAATTTCTGCTCTTTCTTTTGATTTGTGAGTACCTTGTCTTCTGTTAGCCAAATGTTGTTTAACATCTAAATAAACAGCATGTTTATTTGGCTCAATTGCGAATACATCATCAGACAATTCAATTTGTCTTCCTGTTTCTTTTCCTGTTATGTCGTAAACTGCTACTTTCATTATTTCTGAAGAATTATGTAAGAATTTTTATGACCAGGAACACATCCCTTAACTACAAGTAAGTTCTTTTCTGGAACTACTTTTAAAACTCTTAGATTTTGAACTGTTACTCTATCTCCACCCATTCTTCCTGCCATACGCATTCCTTTGAATACTCTAGAAGGATATGAGGAAGCACCAACAGAACCTGGAGCTCTTAATCTGTTATGTTGACCATGAGTTGCTTGTCCAACACCAGCAAAGCCGTGTCTTTTAACAACCCCTTGAAAACCTTTTCCTTTTGAAGTTCCGATGACATCTACGAACTCACCTTCTTCAAATAAATCTACTAAAATGGTATCTCCAAGATTGTACTCTTTTTCAAACCATTTAAATTCAACAAGTTTCTTTTTTCCAGTAGTGCCAGCTTTTTTAAAGTGACCTTGCAACGCTTTTGTAGTGCGAGCTTCTACTTTGTCATCGAAACCAAGTTGTAACGCTTTATACCCGTCTACCTCTTCGGTTCTGACTTGGGTAACCACACAGGGACCAGCTTCTATAACGGTACATGGAATATTTTTTCCATTCTCGTCAAAAATACTAGTCATGCCTATTTTTCTTCCTATTAACCCAGACATTCTTTATTTATTAATTATTAATACTCTTTATTTTACTTTGATAAAATCTTTTTAAAAGATTTTATCACACTTTAATTTCTACTTCAACACCACTTGGAAGCTCTAACTTCATTAAAGCATCGATCGTTTTTGATGACGAACTATAGATGTCTAACAAACGTTTATAAGAACTCAATTGGAATTGCTCTCTAGCTTTTTTATTTACGTGAGGAGAACGTAATACAGTAAAGATTTTTTTATGTGTTGGAAGTGGAATTGGTCCATTTACAACAGCTCCTGTACTTTTAACTGTTTTAACAATCTTTTCAGCAGACTTATCTACCAACATGTAATCGTATGATTTTAATTTTATTCTAATTCTTTGACTCATCTTATTATTATTAAGAGATTAACCTTTAGCTTTTGTAATTACCGCTTCAGCAATATTACTTGGTGCTTCAGCATAGTGTAAAAATTCCATAGATGATGTAGCTCTACCAGAAGATAATGTTCTTAAAGTAGTTACATAACCGAACATTTCAGCAAGAGGTACTTGTGCTTTAATTACTTTAGCTCCAGCTCTGTCATCCATATCAGTAACTTGACCTCTACGTCTATTTAAGTCACCTACAACGTCTCCCATGTTTACTTCAGGAGTTACCACTTCTAACTTCATGATGGGCTCTAATAATACAGCGCCAGCAGCTTTAGAAGCAGATTTATATCCAATTTTAGCAGCTAATTCAAATGATAATGCATCTGAATCGACTGGGTGGAATGAACCGTCTTTCAACGTTACTTTCATACTATCCATTGTAAAACCGGCTAATGGACCATTTTGCATAGCCATTTTAAATCCTTTTTCTACAGCTGGTATATATTCTCTTGGTACGTTTCCTCCTTTTACTTCATCAACGAATTGTAAACCTACAACACCTGCATCAGCTGGTCCTATTTCAAATACAATATCACCAAATTTACCACGACCTCCAGATTGTTTTTTGTAAACTTCTCTTTGAGTGGTGAATTTTGTTAAAGCTTCTTTGTATTCTACTTGTGGTTGACCTTCGTTTACCTCAACTTTGAATTCACGTTTTAAACGATCAACAATAATCTCTAAGTGTAATTCACCCATTCCAGAAATAATTGTTTGTCCAGATGCTTGATCTGTTTTTACTTGGAAGGTTGGATCTTCTTCAGCCAATTTAGCTAAAGCCATACCCATTTTATCAACATCTGCTTTTGTTTTAGGCTCCACTGCAATACCAATTACTGGAATTGGGAAAGACATTGATTCTAATACAATCGGGTGTTTTTCATCACATAAAGTATCTCCAGTTTTGATATCTTTAAATCCAACAGCAGCTCCAATATCTCCAGCTTCAATTCTGTCGATTGGGTTTTGCTTGTTAGCATGCATTTGGTAAATACGTGAAATACGCTCTTTTTTCTCAGAACGTGTATTATAAACGTATGAACCTGCATCTAAAGCACCTGAATAAACTCTAAAGAATGCTAAACGACCTACATAAGGATCGGTTGCAATTTTAAAAGCTAAAGATGAAAAAGGTTCTGAAACTTTAGGTTGTCTAGAAGTTGGTTGCTCTGTTTCAGGATTGATTCCTTCAATAGCTTCAACATCCATTGGCGATGGTAAATAACGCATCACAGCATCTAACATTGTTTGAACACCTTTATTTTTGAATGAAGAACCACATAACATTGGTATGATGCTCATATCAATAGTTGCAGCTCTTAATGCAGCAATAATTTCATCTTCGCTGATAGAATTTTCATCTTCAAAGAACTTCTCTAATAAAGCTTCATCATATTCAGCTACTGCTTCAATTAATTCAGCTCTATATTTATTTACATCTTCTAGTAATTCTGTAGGAATAGGAATTTCTGTAAAAGTCATTCCCATATCATCTTCATTCCAGATAATTGCTTTTTTAGAGATTAAATCTACGACTCCTTTAAAATCAATTTCATCACCAATCGGCACTTGAAGTGGCACAGGATTTCCTCCTAACATTTCTCTAACTTGGTTACAAACGTTGAAAAAATCAGACCCTTGACGGTCCATTTTATTAACGAAACCAATTCTTGGAACACGATATTTATCAGCTTGTCTCCAAACAGTTTCAGATTGAGGCTCAACACCATCAACTGCACTGAATAAAGCTACCATACCATCTAACACTCTCAAAGAACGCTCTACCTCAACGGTAAAATCTACGTGACCTGGGGTGTCGATAATATTAACAGCATAACTATCTCCTTTATAAACCCACTGACAATGGGTAGCGGCAGAAGTGATGGTAATACCACGTTCCTGCTCTTGCTCCATCCAGTCCATTGTTGCTGCACCATCATGTACCTCACCAATTTTGTGACTCACTCCGGTATAATACAAAATGCGCTCGGTAGTTGTTGTTTTACCGGCATCAATATGCGCTGCAATTCCTATATTTCTTGTATATCTTAAATCTCTTGCCATCTAAATGATATTAAAATCTAAAGTGGGAGAATGCTTTGTTAGCTTCTGCCATTTTATGCGTATCCATTCTTTTTTTCACTGCTGCACCTTCTTCTTTTGCTGCAGAAAGAATTTCACCTGCTAATTTGTTTGGCATCGATTTTTCGTTACGTCTTCTTGCATATAATATTAACCATTTCATCGCAACTGATATTTTACGATCTGGTCTAATTTGCATTGGTATTTGGAATGTCGCACCTCCTACACGTCTACTGCGCACTTCAACTTGTGGCATAACGTTAGATAAGGCATCTTTCCAAATTTCTAATGACGTTTTCTCATCATTGTTTTTGCGTTGTTCTACTAGTTCTAAAGCATCATAAAATACTTTAAAAGCTACAGACTTTTTACCATCCCACATTAGCATGTTTACAAAACGTGTTACTAATTGGTCGTTAAATTTTGGATCCGGTAAAAGAATTCTTTTTTTGGCCGCTCTTTTTCTCATGTCTTTTCTTTAAAAGTTTTTAGATTACTTTTTTTTAGGGCGTTTAGTACCATATTTAGATCTTCGCTGATTTCTACCGTTAACACCGGCAGTATCTAACGCACCACGTACAATGTGGTATCTAACACCTGGTAAATCTTTTACCCTTCCGCCTCTTACTAATACTATCGAGTGCTCTTGTAGATTGTGCCCCTCACCAGGAATGTATGCATTTACTTCATTACCATTTGTTAAACGAACACGCGCTACTTTACGCATTGCTGAATTCGGTTTTTTTGGTGTTGTAGTGTAAACACGTGTACATACCCCTCTTCGTTGTGGGCAAGAATCTAAAGCAGCCGATTTGCTCTTCTTAGTTAATTTGGCTCTTCCTGTTCTTACTAATTGTTGAATAGTTGGCATACTAATTTGTTGTTAATTACTTGTTTTTCTTTTAACTCTCGTATTTTTAAAGAGTTTGCAAAGTTAGAAATATTTTTACGTTAAACAAACTCCTAATAATTATATTTTTAAAAGTTTTAAAATAGGGTAGATTTTGTATCTTTCATTCATTAATAATGTGTTAATAACTGCCTATTGAAAGCCCATTTTACACCATATATATATACATT
>JAUYUF010000141.1 GCA_030694835.1 Flavobacteriaceae bacterium
TTTGAGATCATTGGTATTACTTTGATAAATACGCTCAATCATGTCAACTACCTTCATTCCTTCCAACACATTGGTCGTTATTGGTTTTTTTCCATGTAATACATCTACTACATTTTGAATTACATAATGATGATTTTGTGCAGAACCTTTATAAGCACCATAATCATTGCCAGGATTTGTAGGTTCTAAAATAGGAAGTTCATAATTTTCGATATGACAATATTCTACTTCATTCATATATTGACCTCCAATTTTTACGGCTCCTTTTTCGGCAATAATAGTCATTGAACTTTCTAAATTCTTATTCCAAACAGAGGTTGAATAATTTAAACTACCCATTCCCCCATTCACAAAATCAAAAGAAACAATACCAGAATCTTCAAAATCAGTTAATTCTTGATGATTGAAATCTTTCATCTTTGAATTGATATTTTTGATATCACCAAACAACCAATACATAATATCGATAAAATGTGAAAATTGAGTATAAAGCGTTCCTCCATCTAGTTTTTTATCACCATGCCAATTTTTTCGGGTATAATAACGGTCATCACGGTTCCAAAAACAATTGAAGTGAACTGTATATATCTCTCCTAGAATATTTTCATCAATTAAATTTTTAATCCAAACTGATGGTGGCGAATAGCGATTTTGCATCACTGCAAATACATGTTTTGAAACATTTAATGCTTTGAATATTACTTTTTCGGCATCCATTTTAGACAAGGCAATCGGTTTTTCGATGACCACATGATGTTTTGTCTCTAAACTTTTGATGGCTTGTGATGCGTGGAATCCATTAGGAGTTGCAATGGTAATCACATCTGTTTCCAGTCCGCTATTTAAAAAATCATCTAAACTATTAAAGAATGGTGCTGAAAATATATCAAGCGATAATTCTTCTTTAGGTTTAATATCAATTAATGCTACCAATTCTGTTTCAGGGTTTCTATCAATCATTTCGGCATGACGTTTCCCAATATGTCCACATCCAACTACTGCAAATTTAATTGCTCTATCTTTTATCAACTGCATTCTTATTTCTTTTTAAATATCTTATTAAATAATGATTTTTTTGATTTTTGATTTTCAGCATAACTTCCATAGCCGTAGCCATATCCATAACTATAGCCGTAACCATAACTGTAACCATATTTTGATTTTAGTTTAAATTCATTAAGAATAAAACTCACATTTTTAATTTCTTGTTTGTCGTATTTGTTGTTGATGATTTTCAACATTTCTCTTTTTGTAAAAGCATGTCGAAGAATATACAGCGTTGTATCAGAAAATTTTAATAAATCATTGGCATCAGAAACTAAACCAATTGGAGGAGAATCAATAACAACATAATCATACTTTTCTTTTAAAAACCTTATCAATTCAACTGTTGCTGGTTTTAAAATTAATTCTGATGGATTTGGCGGAACGGGACCAGAAGTAATAACATCAAGATTTTCAATTGATGTTTTTTTAATTATATCTTCCAAATTATCTTGACCTATCAAATAACTAGAAACCCCTTTATCATTTAATAAATCAAAATCTTTATGAATTTTTGGTTTTCTTAAATCCAAACCAACTAAAACTGTTTTCTTTCCTCCCATGGCTATAACAGACGCCATATTCATGGAAACAAAGGTTTTTCCCTCACCTCCAACAGAGGATGTTACCAAAATAACTTTTGATTCTTGATACTTATCTCTATCAAACAAAAACTGAATATTAGAACGCAAAGCCCTAAAAGATTCTGCTACAGATGATTTTGGATTAGCAAATACCGATAAATTTGTTTTTTCTGTATTAACGCCAATAACACCAATTACAGGAATTGGAGAAAGTTAGTCTATTTCTTCAACAGTATAAATTTTAGAATCAATCAAATCAATAGCTACGATTACAAAAATCGGAATTAAAGCACCCAAAAGTAGCGCTAATAAATAGTTGAATTGAGTTCTTGGCAATGATGAACCTTGTCCTACATCTTTAGCTTTATCTAATACTGTAATGTCTGAAACACTTGCTGCAATTGCAATACTGGCTTCGTAACGCTTTTGCATCAAGAAAATATAATTTGACTCAGTTAATTCATATTTACGTTGATAATTCAGTAATTTTTGCTCTTTTTTTGGAAGTGAAGCTAATTTTGAACCATAAGTTCCAATTCTCTTATTGATATTATTGACACTTATTTGAATCGTATTTTTTAATGATGTCAAATTCTCTAACAATACATTTTTTGTAGTTTCTATTTCCTGATTTACAGCAATATATGAAGGATGAGTAACCGTAACATTTTTAGTTAACTGCTCTTTTTTTACTGATAATTCTGTAAGTTTTGAAACTGCACTAGAAATAGATGCATCTTCCATATTAATTATTGCAGGAGCAGGTATTTTTGTAAAATCTTTTGATGTAAGAATATATTTTTCTAGATTATTAAAATATTGAAGTCTGTCATTTAATTGTTGATACGATTTATCTAATCCTTTTGTTTCGGCAAAAATAGAACTTCCTTCTGCTGATAAATCGTAAATAGCATTTTGTTCTTTAAAATCACCAATATTGCGTTCTAAACTTTTTAAACTATCTGATGCAGAGGCGAACTGAAGATCTATAAATTTACGTGTAGAGTATGCAAAATTAGTTTTATCTCTCATTTCATCCTCTGCCAATACTTCAATTGTTGTATTGAGATAATCAACTAATCTATTTTTGTTGGATCCCATCAGTGAAATTTCTAAGAGAGAGGTTCCAGAAACAGCGGATGTTCTTATACCTTGATAATTAGAAACAACACCATCTATTGCATTAAACTTGATAAAATAAGTTTTTGGATTACCTATAAATTCAGGGTTTTCAACCAATTTTAGATTTAAAAATGGAAGATTAAGTTTAACACCTAATTGAGCATTTACTGTAAATTCTTCATTTTCTGGTTGATAAAAATCAGTAATATCTTGTTCGTAATTATAGATTGTTTGTTTGTTTTTTTCAGGAAATAAAATCGTTAATCTATAATTTACCTTATCAAAAAAATCAATCTTAATTAAAGTATTCTGAATTTGTAGTTGACTTTCATCTAATTCAATTAAAAATGGTGTTTTACCGTAAACATCTTCCATTCTAAATCTTCCATCTTCTAAATAATCAACATAAAATTGCATCTTTCTGATTACTTTCTCATTATGAGTACGTGAGTTTAATATTTTTCGAATACCTTCAACTTTATCACTTACTCCTCCCCAATTAAAAGCAATATTAGTACCTCCAGAAAATAGTGGATTTTGCTTTTCTTTTACAGAAATTACTGTTTCTAATCCATAAATTCTCTGGGTTGAAATATTGACATAATAAGCATAAGCCAAAGCTATTGGGATTGTAATTAAAAACCAAATCCAATTAGAAAATATTTTAAAAATATAGTGTCTAATATCTGTTATAGGATCTGAAATTTTGTTGAATTCTTTATTTTGTTGAGTCATGTTAGTATTAAAGATTTTTGATTAAAATAACAGAACTGGCAATAAACGATAAAATAGAAATGAAAGTTCCAAAGGTCTGCAATCCGTTCGTTCCAGTTCCCCATGTTTTTTGGGGTAATGGACTAACATATATTACATCATTAGGTTGTATATAAAAATGTTCAGAATTAAAAATATCAATATCAGTTAAATCCAGCGTATATTTTTGAACACCATCCAAGGTTTTTCTGATGATTAATACTTCTTTTCTATTTCCCATGTCTTTTATTTCACCTGCATTTGCAAGTGCTTCAACAATAGATACTTGATTTTGCATTAAATTTTTTGTTCCTGGAGAACCCACTTCACCTGTTATCGTAAATCTTATTCCAGCCAATTTTAAAGTAACAAATAATGCTTTCGAATCTTTAAAATAAGTTGTTAATTCCTGTTCAATTTTTTCTCTAGCCTCTTTTTCTGTATATCCTAAAATATTTACTTCACCCAAATATGGAATTCTGATATTTCCATGTCTATCAACTGAATATCCTTCAGTATTTCCTTGAGTGGAGGTCTTAAATAAAGAAACTATTGCTTCGTCTTCAGCTTTTATATCCAAAGATACTACATCATTAATTTGCAATCTGTAAGGTTGATTTGCTAACTTATAAATTTCAGTTTTAGGTATAGGCTCTCCCTGAAAATAAGTAATTTGTTTTTTGGATAAACAAGAGGTGAAAAGTCCTAATACTATAAATCCAATCAATATTTTTTTCATAACTCAATTAACTTATTCACAAATATAACGGATAATGCTATATTTCAACAATTTTTCTTTTAAATTCGTGCTAAAATTACTAGTGATTCAAAAGTTTAAATCATACTTCACTTTTCTGTTAAAATCAACTAATGAACATGGTGTGCATTCACCTTTTGTATTTAATTTAGTAACTCAATGTTTTTATGCGATAACAAATCTTGAACAAATAAGCTCTTTTCTGAGTTATAAAAAAGAACTTATCTTTAATAAAGAAAAAATTATTATTACCGATTTTGGAGCTGGTTCCAACTATTTTAAAGGAAATGAAAGACTCATTAGTGCTATCGCTAAAAATGCGGGAATTTCTACCAAAAGAGCGCTATTTTTAATCAGATTGGTTCAATATTTTAAGCCAAAAAACATCTTAGAATTAGGCACTTCTTTAGGTTTATCAACCTATTGTTTACATTTAGGAAATCCAAAAGCTTCAATTCAAACCCTTGAAGGGTGTATAGAAACATCAAAAGTTGCAAGAACTCAATTTGATAAATTTAAATTTTATCCAACTTTAACCATTGGAAATTTTAAAGAAACGCTTCCATTTGCACTTCAAAATAAAACTTTTGATTTCATTTATATCGATGGAAATCATCAAAAAGAGGCTACTATTTCTTATTTTGAGCAGTGTTTAAAATCAATAAATAACGATTCTATCATTATCTTTGATGATATTCATTGGTCAAAAGGAATGGAAGAAGCATGGGAAATTATTCAAAAAAATCCACTTGTAACGGTAAGTATTGATACTTATCAATGGGGCATTATTTTTTTTAGAAAAGAACAAGAAAAAGAACATTTTATAATCAGAATTTAATTTATTTAAAACCATGAAAATTTATACCAAAACAGGTGATAAAGGAAAAACATCCTTAATTGGAGGAAAAAGAGTTTCAAAATCTAATTTACGAATTGAAGCTTACGGAACTATTGATGAATTAAATTCTCACATAGGTTTTTTAAAAGATCAATCAATTGATTTACATTCTACTGATGTACTTTTAAGTATTCAAAATAACTTATTTTCAATTGGCACTTTATTAGCTATTGATCCAGAAAATGAGAAATTTCAATCTAAAGAAAATCCCTATTCAAACTTAAATATCACAGAAGAAGATATAACTGTTTTAGAACAAGAAATGGATAATTTTAATAAAATAATACCAAAATTGGAACATTTTATTTTACCGGGAGGACATCCAACTGTGTCAATTTGTCATATTTGTCGTACTATTTGCAGAAAAGCTGAACGCATATGTGTTGCATTAAACGAAGAATCTGCTGTTTCAGAACATCTCATTATATACTTAAATCGTTTGTCAGATTATTTCTTTGTGTTGGCACGAAAATTGACCTTCGATTTCGGTGTTTCTGAAATAAAATGGGAACCAAAAACGAAATAAGTTCTTTTACATTAAAATATTTAATTTAAATAACTTGACTATATCATTTATATTTTTATTTTTGCAGAAATTTTAACCTATTAAGTTATGTATTGGACGTTAGAATTAGCATCATATTTAGCTGATGCCCCTTGGCCAGCTACAAAAGACGAATTGATAGATTACGCTATTCGAACTGGAGCTCCACTTGAAGTTGCTGAAAATCTTCAAGAGCTTGAAGACGAAGACGAAATTTATGAATCAATTACTGAGATTTGGTCTGATTACCCAACAGATGAAGATTATCTGTGGAATGAGGATGAGTACTAAATACTGTAAATAAAAAAGAATTATAAAAGTCTCCGATGAGGCTTTTTTTTTGTTTAAATTTGAACCATTGAAAAACATATTATACCTATGAATTTATTAAATTCTGTATTAAAATTATTTCTTGGCGACAAGAAAAAAAGAGACTTAAAAGATTTACAACCAATTGTAGATCGTGTACATACTTTTGAAAATGAAATTACTTCATTAACTAATGATGAACTTCGTCAGAAAACTATTGATTTCAGGAAAGAAATTAAAGAAAATAACAAAGTTTTTCTCGATCAAATTGAAGCCCTTACAGAGGAAGCTAAAACAGCAGAAGTTTCTAAAAAGGAAGATCTTTACAGTGAAATTGATCGTTTAGAAAATGAAATTTATATTGAAACTGAAAAGACTCTTATTAAAATTCAACCAATTGCATTTGCAGTTATTAAAGAAACTGCTAAACGATTTACTAACAATAAAACCATTACTGTAACTGCATCGGCTTTTGACAGAGAACTTTCTGTAAAACGTGATTTTGTTTCTTTAGACGGTGATAAAGCAATTTACAAAAATTCATGGGATGCTGCAGGAAAACCTATTATTTGGGATATGGTTCATTACGATGTTCAATTAATTGGTGGAGCTGTTTTACATGATGGAAAAATTGCTGAGATGATGACCGGTGAGGGTAAAACTTTAGTTGCTACACTTCCTTTATATTTAAATGCACTTCCCGGTAAAGGCGTTCATGTTGTAACGGTGAATGATTATCTAGCAAAACGTGATGCTGCTTGGATGGGTCCTATTTTTGAATTTCATCAATTAAGAGTTGATTGTATTGACCATCATCAACCTAATTCAGCTGAAAGAAGAAGTGCTTATAATGCTGATATTACATACGGAACGAATAATGAATTTGGATTTGATTATTTGCGTGACAATATGTCCCATTCTCCAAATGATTTAGTTCAACGTCCTCATAACTATGCCATTGTAGATGAGGTTGACTCTGTATTAATTGATGATGCTAGAACTCCGTTAATTATTTCTGGCGCAACACCACAAGGTGATCGACATGAATTTAATGAACTCAAACCCAAAGTTGAAAAAATTGTTCAAACTCAAAATTCTTATTTAATAAGTGTTTTAGCTGATTCAAAAAAATTAATTGAAGAAGGAAATAATAAAGAAGGCGGTATAAAATTATTAAGAGTTTTTAGAGGTTTACCTAAAAACAAAGCATTAATTAAATTCTTAAGTCAAGAAGGAATTCGTCAATTGCTTCAAAAAACAGAAGCTCATTTCATGCAAGACAATTACAGAGAAATGCATGTTATTGATTCAGAATTATATTTTGTTATTGATGAAAAAAATAACTCAATCGAACTAACTGATAAAGGAATAGCTATTTTATCATCTGGAGATAATGATCCAAACTTTTTTGTATTACCTGATATTGGAGTTCTTATTGGTCAATTAGATTCCTCTGATTTACCACCATTAGAATTAGCACATAAAAAAGAAGAATTATATCGTGATTTCAGCATTAAAAGCGAACGAATTCATACGCTTAATCAATTATTAAAAGCTTACACTTTATTTGAAAAGGATGTTGAGTACGTAATGATGGAAGGCGCTGTAAAAATTGTTGATGAGCAAACCGGTCGTATCATGGAAGGTCGTCGATATTCTGATGGTTTACATCAGGCTATTGAAGCTAAAGAAAATGTAAAAATTGAAGATGCTACGCAAACTTATGCAACTATTACGCTACAAAATTATTTCAGAATGTACAAGAAATTGTCTGGAATGACTGGTACTGCTGTAACTGAAGCGGGTGAGTTTTGGGAAATTTATAAATTAGATGTAGTTGAAATTCCTACCAATAGACCATTAGCTAGAATAGATCATGAAGATTTAGTTTATAAAACTAAACGTGAAAAATACAATGCCGTCATCGATGAAATTGCCAAATTGGTAAGTCAAGGAAGACCTGTATTGGTTGGTACTACCAATGTTGAAATTTCAGAATTATTGAGCAGAATGCTTAATCTACGTAAAATTCAACATAATGTTTTAAATGCCAAATTGCATAAAAAAGAAGCTGATATTGTTGCAGAAGCTGGAAATCCGGGAGTGGTTACTATTGCTACAAACATGGCGGGTCGTGGTACGGATATTAAACTTTCTGAAGAAGTTAAAAAAGCAGGAGGTTTAGCCATTATTGGTACAGAACGTCATGATTCAAGACGTGTTGACCGTCAGTTAAGAGGTCGATCTGGAAGACAAGGAGATGTTGGATCAACGCAATTTTATGTTTCGTTAGAAGATAATTTAATGCGATTATTCGGTTCTGAACGCATTGCTAAAATGATGGACAGAATGGGTATTCAAGAAGGAGAAGTAATTCAACATTCTATGATTACCAAATCTATTGAACGTGCCCAGAAAAAAGTAGAAGAAAATAATTATGGTGTTCGTAAGCGATTATTGGAATATGATGATGTGATGAACGCTCAACGTGAAGTAATTTACAAACGAAGAAGACATGCACTTTATGGTGAACGATTACAAGTTGATGTATCTAATATGATTTTTGATACTTGCGAAGCTATCATTGTTCAAAATAAAGAAAATAAAGATTTTAAAAATTTTGAATTTGAATTAATTCTACTTTCATCACAAACTTCTCCTTTTACAGAGGAAGAATTTATTAAGAAAACAGAAGATGAATTAATTAATCAGTTATATACAACAGTTTATCAAAATTATCAAGAACGATTAGAAAGAAATGCTATTGCATCCTATCCAGTAATTAAAGATGTGTATGAAAAACAAGGTGATCGTTATGAAAGAATTGTTGTACCTTTTACTGATGGCCTCAAAACACTTCAAATTATTACGAATTTGAAAGAAGCTTATGAAACTAAAGGTAAAGTTTTAATCAACGATTTTGAGAAAAATGTAACCTTGGCTATCATTGATGAAGCTTGGAAAAATCATTTACGTCAAATGGATGATTTAAAAACATCAGTTCAAAATGCTTCCTATGAACAAAAAGATCCTTTATTGATATACAAATTTGAATCTTTTGAATTATTCAGTAAAGCAATTGAAAAAATAAATAAAGAAGTTCTTTCTTTCTTATTTAAAGGCGGATTACCAAGTCAAAGCGCCTCAAATGTTTCACAGGCAAGAGAACAAAAAAGAGATAAAGTTCAACTTACAAAAGAAGAATATAATGAAACAACTCAATCGCATAATACTCAAGAAAAACATGCTGTTGAAACTTTTGTAAGAACTGAACGAAAAATTGGTCGTAACGAACAAGTTTTTGTTAAGAATGTTCTAACTGGTGAAAATAAATACATGAAATACAAACAAGCTATTCCATTATTAGAAGGTGGAAAATGGGTTCTTGTTGAAGATTAAGAATGATATATTAAATAAAAAATCCCGCTAAGCGGGATTTCTTATTACTCAAATGTTGTATTTAACTGAATGTAATCTAAGAATTCACGTCGCACACTTTCCTCTTTAAATTTTCCACCATATTCAGCAGTAACTGTACTACTTTCAATATCTCTAATTCCTCTAGAATTTACACACAAATGTTTGGCATCTATTACACAAGCTACATCTTCAGTTCCTAAAGCTTCTTGTAATGATTGAACTATTTGCATGGTCAAACGCTCTTGAACTTGTGGACGTTTGGCATAAAAATCGACAATTCTGTTCATTTTTGACAAACCAATTACGCTACCATTAGAAATATATGCCACATGTGCTCGCCCAATTATTGGCAATAAATGGTGTTCACAAGTTGAATAAACAACAATATTTTTTTCTACCAACATTTCACCGTATTTATAGGAGTTTTCGAATGTTGAAGGCTTTGGTTTAAGACTTGGATTTAACCCTCCAAAAATCTCATTTACAAACATTTTAGCAACTCTTTTTGGAGTTCCCTTTAAACTATCATCTTCTAAATCCATTCCTAATGTATGAAGGATTTGATATACATTTTCTTGAATTTTCTGAATTTTTTCATCATCAGAAATATCAAAAGCATCTTTTCTCAAAGGTGTTTTAGCGGATGATGTTTGATGGTCATCATCAAAATCATTCTGCGAATCGTTTATTTCTCTTTTGTTTCCCTCTAACATCTTACTTTATTTTGGCTTGCAAAATTACAATTTTATGATTTAAATAATTTTATTTTACTGATTAATGTTTTAATTGTTGCATTAAAAAATTAAAATCTCCTGTTTGTTGTTCTCCACTAATCATATTCTTTATAGTAAAAGTATTATTCTCTAACTCAGATAATCCTATCAAAACAACAAAAGGTATATTTCTTTTATCTGCATAATTTAATTGTTTCTTAAGTTTTGTTTCTTCTGGATACAATTCTGATTTTATGTCTAATTCTCTTAATTTTTTAATCGCTTTAGTAGCATACAAGGCTTCTTTCTCGCCAAAATTGGTAAACAAAACATCTGGTTTTGGCATTTCAACTTCGTTAAATAAATTCAGTTCTTCCAACACCAAATAAATTCGATCTAAACCAAAGGAAACTCCAATTCCGCTCATATCTTTTAAACCAAAAATACCAGTTAAATCATCATACCTTCCGCCACCACCGATAGAACCCATTTGAACTGTTTTAGGCGGAATTACCTCTATTATTGCACCAGTATAATAATTTAAACCACGTGCTAAAGTCAGATCAATTTCAAGATTTGAATCATATAAACCAATACTTTCAATTGTTGAGATTACAAATTCTAGTTCTTGGACACCTGTTAATCCTTCTTCTGAATCTTTAATGATTTCTTTTAGTTGGTTTAGTTTATCTATATTGGAACCCGAAAGGTGAAACAATGGATTTAATTTATGCAAGGCATTTTCAGCAATTCCTTTTTCTAACATTTCCTTTTTTACTCCCTCCTCACCTATTTTATCAAGCTTGTCTAAAGCAACTGTAAAATCAATCAACTTATCTGCAGCACCAATAACTTCAGCAATTCCAGATAAAATTTTTCTATTATTGAGCTTAATGGTAACTCCTTTTAAATTAAGATGATGGAAAACAGCATCATACAATTGAACAAATTCAACTTCTTGCCAAAGTGATTTTGAACCAACCACATCGGCATCACACTGATAAAACTCTCTAAATCGACCTTTTTGAGGTCTATCCGCTCTCCAAACAGGTTGAATTTGATAACGCTTAAATGGGAACTCAATTTCATTTTGATGTTGTACCACATATCGAGCAAAAGGAACTGTTAAATCATATCTCAGCGCTTTTTCAGAGATTTTAGAAGTTAGCTTGTTCGAATCCTTTTGTTGTAAAATATCATCTGAAACTTTTGATAAATAATCGCCTGAATTTAAAATTTTAAATATTAATCGATCACCTTCTTCTCCGTATTTACCCATTAAGGTTTCTGAATTTTCAAATGACGGCGTTTCAATAGGTTGAAATCCGAAATTTTCAAAAGTGGTTTTAATTATTTGAATAATATAATTACGTTTTGCAACTTCTGTTGGAGAAAAATCTCTTGTTCCTTTTGGTATACTTGGTTTTTGTGCCATTTTATCCTAAGTATTTTTTGTTTGTTCTAATAAAAATCGTTTTGCTAATTCCAAATCTGCTTCTGTATCAATTCCTATTGGAGTTTGTGTTGTTAAAACCATTTTAATTTTTTTATGGTTTTCTAGAAACCGTAAATTTTCCAACTTTTCAGTTGCTTCTAATTGTGTTACTGGCATTTTTGAAATTTCTAATAAAGCCTCTTTTCTGAAAGCATAAATTCCGATATGTTTAAAATAAACTCCAAATTGTTCATCTCTTGGATAAGGAATTGGAGCTCTAGAAAAATACATCGCAAAATTAGCTTTATCAACCACTACTTTTACGTTATTCGGATTGTTTATTTCTATTTTATCATCTATTTTAAACATCAAAGAGGCAACATCAACTTCATTTTTGAGGTCATTTTTAAAAACTTCAATCAATTTTTCTAAGGGTTCCTTTTGAGTAAATGGCTCATCACCTTGAACATTGATTACGATATCTATATCTAAATTTGTAATAGCTTCAGCTATTCTATCGCTTCCTGATTCATGTGATTTTTTACTCATCAAAACTTTTCCACCGTGATTTTGAATTTCTTCAAAAATGATTGAACTATCTGTAACTACATAAACTTCATCAAATAAATTAGTGCTTTTTACAGCATCATAAGTTCTGCTTATTACTGTTTTTCCTCCCAAATCTTTCATCAATTTTCCAGGAAAACGTGTCGCTTCAAAACGAGCAGGAATCATCGCTATTATTTTCATTGTGTTGGTGTTATTCTTTTTGTTGTAATTGCTTTTGTTTTTGATTTCTTCTCAATCTATTCAAACTTGCATTTAATTCAAATCCTAACAATAGTATGATGGAATTTAACCAAACAAAAA
>JAUYUF010000311.1 GCA_030694835.1 Flavobacteriaceae bacterium
GTAGCATTTATGCCATGGAAAGGTTACAACTTTGAAGATGCTATCGTTATTTCTGAAAGAGTAGTTCGTGAAGATGTTTTCACTTCTATACATATTGATGAATATTCATTAGATGTTCGTGACACCAAGTTAGGTGAAGAAGAATTAACCAATGATATTCCTAATGTTAGTGAAGAGGCAACTAAAGATCTTGATGAAAATGGAATGATTCGAATTGGTGCTGAAGTGAAACCAGGCGATATCTTAATTGGTAAAATTACACCAAAAGGAGAGTCTGATCCAACACCAGAGGAAAAATTATTAAGAGCAATATTTGGTGATAAAGCTGGTGATGTAAAAGATGCATCATTAAAAGCAACACCTTCATTAAGTGGAGTTGTTATTGATAAAAAATTATTCCAAAGAGCTACTAAAGATAAAACAAAACGCACTCGAGAGAAAGATGAATCATCTAAACTTGATGCTAAATATGCTGTTGAATTTGAACAACTTAGAGAGCGTTTAATTGATAAGTTATTCGAATTAGTGAATGGTAAAACTTCGCAAGGGGTGGTAAATGATTCTGGTGAAGAAATTTTCCCTAAAGGAAAAAAATTCACCCAGAAAATGCTACAAGGTACTGTTGATTTCATTCACTTAACTAAAGGTGCTTGGACAACAGATGATCATGTAAATAAATTAATCAATGAGTTAATTCATAACTACAAGATTAAGTTAAATGATCTTCAAGGAGTTCTGAAACGTGAGAAATTTACTTTATCAATTGGAGATGAATTACCTGCAGGTATCGTAAAATTAGCAAAAGTTTATATCGCTAAAAAACGAAAACTGAAAGTTGGAGATAAAATGGCTGGACGACACGGTAATAAAGGTATTGTTGCTCGTATTGTTAGAGCTGAAGACATGCCGTTCTTAGAAGATGGAACACCAGTTGATATCGTTTTAAATCCACTTGGAGTACCATCGCGTATGAATATTGGTCAGATTTATGAAACGGTACTTGGTTGGGCTGGACAAAAATTAGGACGCACCTATGCTACACCTATTTTTGATGGAGCAACACTAGATCAAATAAATGCATTAACCGAAGAAGCTGGAGTTCCTCTATTTGGACACACTTATCTTTATGATGGTGGTACTGGTGAACGTTTTGACCAAGCTGCAACTGTTGGTGTAATTTATATGATTAAGTTAGGCCACATGATTGATGACAAAATGCATGCTCGTTCAATCGGACCATACTCTTTAATTACACAACAACCATTAGGTGGTAAAGCACAATTTGGAGGTCAACGTTTTGGAGAGATGGAGGTTTGGGCCTTAGAAGCATATGGAGCTTCAAGTACATTGAGAGAAATCTTAACAGTAAAATCTGATGATGTTATGGGTAGAGCTAAAACTTACGAGGCAATCGTTAAAGGTGAAGCAATGCCAGAACCAGGTTTACCAGAATCATTCAATGTATTGATGCATGAACTTAAAGGTCTAGGATTAGACATCAGATTAGAAGAATAATATTTTTTATAAACTGCGAAGAAAAAAATACTTCGCAGTTTTTAACCTTTTTACATACTCAATCGATACCATAATTATGGCAAAACAAACCGATAAATACACTGTAAAAAAATTTAATAAGATTTCCATTGGTTTAGCATCACCAGAATCTATTCTTGAAGCATCAAGAGGTGAGGTTTTAAAACCGGAAACTATTAATTATCGTACTCACAAACCAGAACGAGATGGACTTTTCTGCGAAAGAATTTTTGGTCCAGTAAAAGACTTTGAATGTGCTTGTGGAAAATATAAACGAATTCGTTATAAAGGAATTGTTTGTGACCGTTGCGGTGTAGAAGTAACAGAAAAAAAAGTACGAAGAGATCGTATAGGACATATCAATTTAGTGGTGCCTATCGCTCATATTTGGTATTTCAGATCACTTCCAAATAAAATTGGTTACTTATTAGGATTACCATCTAAGAAATTAGATATGATCATTTACTACGAGCGTTATGTAGTAATTCAAGCAGCTGGAGTAAAAAATTCTGAAGGAGAACCATTAAAGAAAATGGATTTCTTAACTGAAGAAGAATACTTAGATATTATTGATGCTTTACCACAAGACAACCAATATTTAGACGAATTTGACCCAAATAAGTTCATTGCTAAAATGGGTGCAGATTGTTTAATTGATTTGTTGGCGCGTATCAATCTTGATGAACTTTCTAACAAATTAAGACATAAGGCTAATATTGAAACGTCTAAACAACGTAAAAATGAAGCTTTAAAGAGATTAAATGTTGTTGAAGCGTTTAGAGAATCTACCAAAAATCGTGAAAACAAACCAGAATGGATGATCTTAAAAGTGATTCCAATCATTCCGCCAGAATTGCGTCCACTTGTGCCGCTTGATGGAGGTCGATTTGCAACTTCAGATTTAAATGATTTATACCG
>JAUYUF010000013.1 GCA_030694835.1 Flavobacteriaceae bacterium
AGATTTTGGGTTTAAGTTTGAGTATATGGAAAACGGAAGGCCAGCCTATCACCCTTCGGTTTTGCTTAAACTCTATATTTACGGATACATGAACCGCATCCGTTCATCCCGCACCTTGGAGAAAGAATGTGGGCGGAACATTGAGCTTATGTGGCTGATGAAAAGCCTGGTACCGGATCACAACACCATCTCCAATTTCAGGCGTGACAACCCAAAAGCCATCAGCAAGGTTTTCAGGTCAACCGTGCAACTGGCCAAACATTTTGATCTGATTGGAGGTAAACTGATAGCTGGTGACAGCACCAAACTGCGTGCTCAAAACTCCAAGAAGAACAATTTTAATGAGGCCAAAATTGAGCGACACATTGCTTATATCGATGCCCGTTTGGAAGAATACAGCAAGATACTGGCAGCCGAAGATAAGGATTCGGTTAGTGAACCCGAAAAGACGGAGATAAAGGAGAAAATCAAGAAACATACAGAGCGTAAAGCCACTTACCAGGATCTTCGCCGGCAACTGGAACAAAGCGGGGAAACCCAGATTTCGACCTCCGACCCTGACAGCCGCCAACTTATCACCCGCAACAATATCACCGAAGTAGCTTACAGTGCGCAAACCAGCACGGATGCAGAACACAACATACTGATTGACTTTAAATTAACCAACGAGAATGATAACAAAGCCATGGGCGGCATGGTTCGCAGGGCCAAAACGATATTGCAAACCGATGATTTTACAGGTCTTTACGATAAAGGCTTCCACACCGGCAGTGAATTTGATTATGTGAATAAGCAAGGCGTAGAAGTGATTGTGGCCATTCCCGGTCCAGGCTCGCACGCCCCTGATCCGGCCTTTGATATTGAACATTTCGTTTACGAAAAGCAAACAGATACCTATACCTGCCCTGCCGGTCAAACACTCACCAGCAACGGAAACCAGTACGATAAAAGCAGTTCAAAATCCAATTATAAAGTAAAACAGTACAAAACCAACGAATGCCAGCGTTGCCCGCTTGCCGCAAAATGCACCAGGAACAAAAACGGCCGCATACTGGAGCGTTCCGAATACGCAGATTTGATAGATGCTAACAAAAAACGGTACGTTATTAACAAAGAGCTCTATCGCCGACGGCAGGCCATTGTGGAACATCCTTACGGCACTATCAAGCGGCAATGGGGATTCAGCTACATCATGACCAAAAAAA
>JAUYUF010000143.1 GCA_030694835.1 Flavobacteriaceae bacterium
TTGATGCTAAATTCAACGGCAGTTTTATAATCGGGATGACTTCCAACTAATGTAATATCTGTACCATGTAAAGTCGTAACGACCTTAATATTAATTCCTTTTTCTTTTAAGATTTGTTTAGCCATATAAGCTGCATATGCGTGCGGAATAGCATAATGAACATGTAAAATTTGAATTTCGTATTGAATAACCACTTCTACCATTTTACTAGAAAGTGCTAATTCATAGGGTTGATAAATAAATAATGGATATTCTTCTACAAAAACTTCATGAAAATGGATATTTTTATTTAAAAAATCCAACCGTACAGGTTGGTTGTATGTAATAAAATGTACTTCATGACCTTTATTTGCCAAAGCCATACCTAGTTCAGTAGCCACTACTCCACTTCCGCCATAAGTAGGATAACATACAATTCCGATTTTCATCATAATTATTTATTTTTATTGATAAATATACAATTTATAAGTAAAAAAAATCCCACTAAGTGTGGGACATGTATTTTTTAATAATCTCCTAATGTTTCAGGATTTTGAGTTAAACCACTTTCTAATTGTGCGTCACTTGGTGGTTTTCCATGCCAAGCGTGTGTATTCATCATAAAATCAACCCCATTACCCATTTCAGAATGTAATAATACACAAACAGGTTTTCCTTTTCCAGTATGAGATTTTGCTTCATTCATTCCTTTAATGATACTTTCAATATCATTTCCTTTGAAAATATCTAATACAATAAATCCGAAAGCTTCAAATTTAGCTCTTAAATCACCTAAAGAAACAACGTCATCAGTGGCACCATCAATTTGTTTTTTATTATAATCTACAGTTGCAATATAGTTGTCTACTTTTTTAGCAGATGCAAACATAGCGGCTTCCCAAATTTGTCCTTCTTGTAATTCACCATCACCATGTAAACTATAGACTAAATGTGAATCGTTATTTAATTTTTTAGATAAGGCAGCACCAATAGCAACACTCATTCCTTGTCCAAGAGAGCCTGAAGAAATACGAATTCCTGGTAAATGATCATGGGTAGTTGGGTGTCCTTGTAAACGCGTATTTAATTTTCTGAAAGAAGCTAATTCACTTACAGGAAAAAATCCTGATCTAGCCAAAATACTGTAAAATGCAGGGGTAATATGTCCGTTTGATAAGAAAAAAAGATCTTCATTTTTTCCATCCATCTTGAAATCAGTTGAATACTCCATGATTTCTTGATATAATACAGTTAAGAACTCATTACAACCTAATGATCCTCCTGGATGTCCCGATTGAACACCATGAACCATGCGTAAAATATCTCTTCTAATTTGTTGTGAAAAATCTTGTAAATATTGGATATCGGCCATTTTATAAATTTTGGTGCAAAAATAAACTAAATATTAGGAGTATACAACCACTTATATTAGAATGGCACATTATCATCTAAACCTTCAAAAGCATCATCAGGATTTACTGTTCTGTTCGATGCATTGTCAGATTCAGAATTCATTTTAGAATGGAACACGGTTACAAATCCTTCATCTAAATCAGTAAAATGAGCTAAATGATCCACAAATTTTAATCTGATGTTGTCTAATCCACCGTTACGATGTTTTGCTACAATAAATTCAGCTTGACCTTGACATGGTGTTTTTTCATCATCATCCCATTCAACAAATTTGTAATATTCTGGTCTGTAAATAAATGATACAATATCGGCATCTTGTTCAATAGCTCCAGATTCACGTAAATCGGAAAGCATTGGGCGTTTATGACCAGATCTTGCTTCTACCTGACGGGAAAGCTGAGATAAGGCAATCACTGGGATATTTAACTCTTTTGCTAATGCTTTTAAATTTCTTGAAATAGTTGAAATTTCCTGTTCCCTATTTCCTGAACTTTTAGAAGAACCAGTGGTCATTAATTGTAAATAATCAATTACAATGAGTTTGATGCCGTGTTGAGAAACCAAACGTCTGGCTTTTGCACGTAAATCAAATACAGATAATGCAGGTTGATCATCAATAAATATGGGAGCTTTAGATAAGTTTTCAACTTTTACCTGAAGTAATTCCCATTCAAATTTTTCTAAATTTCCTTTTCTTAATTTGCTTGATTCTAAGTTAGTTTCACTAGAAATCATACGGGTAATTAACTGAACAGATGACATCTCTAATGAAAATACAGCTACAGGAATATTCTTCGTAATAGCAATATTTTTGGCCATCGAAATTATAAATGCAGTTTTCCCCATACCTGGCCGCGCTGCAATAATAATTAAATCTGATGGTTGCCAACCCGCTGTTAATTTATCAATTTGTGAAAATCCAGACGGAACGCCACTGAGACCTTCTGTATTGGAAATATCTTGTATTTTTTTTAATGCCTGATTTACCAAAGATTCAGCTGTTTCGGCTGTTTTTTTAAAATTTCCTTGAGTAACTTCAAATAATTTACTTTCTGCATCATCCAATAAATCAAAGACATCAACAGTTTCATCATAAGCCTCTTCAATTAAATCACTTGAAATGGAAATTAATTTACGTTGAATAAACTTTTGAAGGATAATCCTTGAGTGATATTCTATATGGGCGGATGAAGAAACTTTTTGAGTAAGTGAAACCAAAAAATAGTCTCCTCCAACTTTATCGAGTTTACCATCAGTTCTTAACTGGTTAGAAACCGTTAATAAATCGGTAGGTTTAGCCTCGTGAAAAAGTGTGATAATTGCTGAAAATATATCTTGATGCGCTTCTTTATAAAAAGCTTCTGGATGTAATAAATCGATTACTTCTACAACCCCTTTTTTATCAATCATCATAGCTCCTAAAACAGCTTCTTCCAAATCTACTGCTTGTGGCGGAATTTTTCCTTTTTCCAGATTGATTATTTTACTGGTTTTAAAGCTTTTAACGGGTTGTGATTTTAAATTTTCCATAAAACGAAAATAGAGAATTATGGATGAAATATTACTATATAATTTATATTTTTTTATGAACACACTGTTAAAAAAAAGTGCATTTTGTTAATAACTTGTTTAGGTGATTTAAATAAGAAATGTAATTTTATAAATATTTATGAAAAATCAGAATCTTAATATTTTTTTAGCCATTTTATTGCTTTTGCAAATTATCTTTCTAAAATGGATATCGAATCATATTGATATGGTAGAAAATTATTATTCGACCATTTTTTATCCTTTTATTTCTAATATTTTTAGATTTATTTTTAATCTAATTAATTTCTCAGTCGGAGATATATTATACACATTATTAGCAGTTTATATTATTTACAATCTTTACAAAGTCATTAAAAATAAAAAAATATTTAAGTTTGAAATATTCGTTAAGTTCTTAGCATTTTTATCAATTATATTATTGTTGTTCAATTTTTTATGGGGATTTAACTATTACCGAAAACCTTTATCACATCAATTAAATATTGAGAAAACATCGTTTACAACTGCTGAATTAGAAATATTTGCAAGACAACTTATTTCAGACATTAATAACATTCAATTAAAAATTACCAAAAACGATACTTTAAAAGTTACAGTTCCTTTTAAAAAAGATTCCATTTATAAATTAAGTGTTGATGGTTATTTAAAGTTGAATTCAACCTATCCTTTTTTAAAAACACCCAATTTAAAAGTCAAAAATTCATTATACAGTACTCCATTAAGTTATATGGGATTTGCAGGTTATCTCAATCCATTTACCAATGAATCACAGGTAAACTGTAATATTCCTTTGGTTTCCTTAATTGCCACAAGTTGTCATGAACTAGGTCATCAAGTGGGTTTTGGTGCCGAATATGAGGCTAATATGTTGGCTTACTTAGTGACTTCTAATCATGATAATTTGTATTTTCAATATGCAGGAAAGTACATGGCACTTAGATATACGTTGAATGAATTATATATTGCTGATGAAAATCTTTATCAAAAGCACTTCTCTAAAATCAACAAAGGAATTATAAAAAATATGGAAGAATCTC
>JAUYUF010000330.1 GCA_030694835.1 Flavobacteriaceae bacterium
TTTCAAATTCATATTAATTAGATTAATTTTTATGAATTCTAAAAATTATTACTCTAATTAATGTAATTTATTCACTTCGTTTTAGGGCAATTATTTAATATCTTTGCAGAAATTTTAAACACATAACAAACAACACTATCATGAGTAATAGATAGTGTTAAAAATATAAAAAATATTATGAGCAAATCAGCTAAAATTATCTACACCTATACTGATGAAGCGCCTGCTTTAGCAACGTATTCATTATTACCAATTGTTGAAGCCTTTACTAAATCTTCTGGAATTGAAGTCATTACTAAAGACATTTCTTTAGCAGGAAGAATTTTGGCTTTATTCCCTGAGAAATTAACTCCTGAACAACGCATTTCTGATGATTTAGCAGAATTAGGTGAATTAGCAAAAACACCTGAAGCAAATATCATTAAATTACCCAATGTTTCTGCATCTGAACCACAATTAATTGAAGCAATTAGAGAATTACAATCATTAGGATATGCAATTCCAAACTACCCAACAACAGCTAATACAGCAGAAGAAAAAGAAATTCAAAAAAGATATAATAGCGTAAAAGGATCAGCTGTAAATCCGGTATTACGAGAAGGAAACTCAGATCGTAGAGCTCCTAAAGCTGTTAAGAATTACGCTAAAAAGAATCCACATTCTATGGGCGCTTGGTCAAAAGATTCTAAAACTCACGTTTCTACCATGAAAAATGGCGACTTCTTCAGCAATGAAAAGTCAGTAACTATTGCTGAAGCGGGAGATGTTAAAATTGAATTTGTTGATCAAAATGGATTAACAACTGTTTTAAAAGAAAAAACATCTTTATTAGCTGGTGAAATTATTGATGCAACTGTGATGAATAAGAAAGCACTAGTTAACTTTCTTGATGAACAAATTAAAGATGCTAAAGCTAAAAATGTATTATTTTCTATACATATGAAAGCTACAATGATGAAAATTTCTGATCCAATTATTTTTGGATATGCAGTAACCTCATTTTTCAAAGATGTTTTTGAAAAACACAGCGCTTTAATTAAAGGACTTGGAGTAAATGTTAATAATGGATTTGGTGATTTAGTCAGTAAAATACAAAGCTTACCTGAGGCTCAAAAATTAGCCATTGAAGAAGATATTAAAATTTGCTTAGCAAACGGACCTGCAATTGCCATGGTAGATTCAGACAAAGGAATTACTAATCTTCATGTTCCTAGTGATGTCATTGTTGATGCTTCTATGCCAGCAATGATTCGCACTTCTGGTCAAATGTGGAATGCTGATGGAAAACTTCAAGACACAAAAGCTGTAATTCCAGACAGTACTTATGCTGGAGTTTATGATGCTACTATAAATTTCTGTATTGAAAACGGTGCCTTTAATCCTGCTACTATGGGAACAGTTCCAAATGTTGGTTTAATGGCTCAGAAAGCTGAAGAATATGGTTCTCATGATAAAACCTTTGAAATACAAGAAAATGGAGTTGTTAAAGTTCTGGATGCATCAGGGACTATATTGATGCAACACAATGTGGAAAAAGGTGATATTTGGAGAATGTGTCAAGTAAAAGACGCACCAATTCAAGATTGGATTAAACTGGCTGTAAGTAGAGCAAGAGCAACAAACACACCTGCAATATTTTGGTTAGATAAAAATAGAGCTCATGATGCTCAAATAATCAATAAAGTAAAAACATATTTACCAAACCATGACACCACTGGTTTAGATATTCAAATCATGTCTCCAAAAGAAGCCACTATTTATACACTAAAAAGAGTAAAAGATGGTTTAGATACTATTTCTGTTACTGGAAATGTTTTACGCGACTATTTAACTGATTTATTCCCAATATTAGAATTAGGAACAAGTGCAAAAATGTTATCAATTGTTCCTTTAATGAATGGCGGTGGTTTATTTGAAACTGGCGCAGGTGGATCTGCACCTAAACACGTTCAACAATTTGTTAAAGAAGGACATTTAAGATGGGATTCTTTAGGTGAATTTTTGGCTTTAGCAGTTTCTTTCGAACATTTAGGTCAAAACTATAACAATCAAAAAGCGCTAGTATTTGCTGAAACTTTAGATGAAGCAACAGATAAGTTTTTAGATAACAGAAAATCTCCATCACGTAGAGTAAATGAATTAGACAACAGAGGAAGTCACTTTTATTTAGCCATGTATTGGGCTCAAGCTTTGGCAAATCAAAATAAAGATGCTGAATTAAAAAATCAATTTTCTAAAGTTGCTACAGCATTAGAAGTTAATGAAAATGTTATTGTAAAAGAATT
>JAUYUF010000144.1 GCA_030694835.1 Flavobacteriaceae bacterium
TTCTTTGACTAAGTTTTTATTTGAAAAACAAGGGTTTGTAGTTTTATACAATGATGATTCTTTTCCTGCTGAATTAAAAGAAAATCCCTGTCTAGGAATTAATGCAAGATTATTTGACCATTCTAATATGTTTAAAACAAAAGTATCTTTTGAGCTTAAAAATTGTTTTAATCAAATAGTGTTGCAATCACCTGAGAGTGAAAGTCGAGAGAAAGAATTAAAAAAAGGATTCCATGAAGCGATTAGAAATGCTTTTATAACAGTTGAAAATGAAGCTTATTCTTTTTCTCAAAAACCACTCCAAAAAGAAAAGCAAGAGGTAACAGAAAAAGTGGTAGTGGCAGAAGTTCCAAAGCCTATCCAAAAGGAAGTGAAAGTAGCAGAAGAAATTATCATTGAAAAGCCAATGATTACAGAGCCAAAATATCAGGATAAAGTACCTGTAATTGCTGAGATTCCAAAAATAAAAAATATAATTTCTGTAGAAGGTGTTTTTCAATCAGATGCTCAAACACTATCGATTAAAAAGCAAGGAAATCAATTTGTGGTTTCAGATGCACAACAAAATGTTATCGGAATTTTATATCCTACTTCACAAGCTAATTATTTTATCATGAAATGGATTCAAAGTGATGAGAATCAGCCTAAATTAACTTTTTTAAACAGTGCGGGCGATTTGATAATAGATATAAAAGAAACTGCAGTAGTTTATAAAAGAAAGAATTAATATCCATATTTATCTTTCCATCGATTTCTTAAAAACTCCCGAAACGAGTTTTCTTTAGCATTATTCCCAGGTTCGTAGAATTTGGTGTTTTTGATAATATCTGGTAAAAATTCTTGATTGATGAAATTCTGCTCATAACTATGAGCATATTGATAATTCTTGCCATAATCTAGTTCCTTCATCAAATTCGTTGGGGCATTTCTTAAATGTAGTGGAACGGGTAAATCGCCAGTTTGTCGAACCAATTGTTGAGCATCCTTTATAGCCATATAGGATGCATTACTTTTAGGTGATGTGGCTAAATAAATTGTACACTGACTTAGAATTATTCGAGATTCTGGATATCCAATAGTGTGTACAGATTGAAACGTATTATTGGCAATAACTAAGGCCGTTGGATTGGCATTGCCTATGTCTTCGGATGCTAAAATGAGTAAACGACGTGCAATAAATTTAACATCTTCACCTCCTTCAATCATTCTAGCTAACCAATATACAGCGGCATTAGGATCACTTCCTCTAATCGATTTAATAAAAGCAGAAATGATATCATAATGTTGTTCGCCTACTTTATCATACAAAACCGTATTTTTTTGTACTTTTTGCATCACCATTTCATTGGTAATTTCAATCGGACTATTTTCTGAATTGACAATCAGTTCAAAAATATTGAGTAACCTGCGAGCATCACCACCCGAAAGTTGTAACAAAGCTTCGGTTTCTTTAAGTTTAATTTCCTTTTTCTTAATTTCTACATCTTTTTCCATCGCATTTTGAAGGAGTAATTCTAAATGCTTTCGTTCTAAAGAATTTAATATATACACCTGACAACGCGATAATAAAGCTGAAATCACTTCAAAACTTGGGTTTTCTGTTGTAGCGCCAATCAAAGTGATGATGCCTTTTTCTACAGCTCCTAACAAAGAATCTTGTTGTGATTTGCTAAATCGATGAATTTCATCAATAAATAAAATGGGATTTTTAGCGGCAAATAATCCAGTGTTTTGTTTTGCTTTTTCAATAATTTCTCTCACATCTTTAACGCCAGCATTTATGGCGCTTAAGGTATAAAAAGGTCGTTTAGATTCGTGAGCAATAATTTGTGCAAGTGTAGTTTTACCAACACCAGGAGGTCCCCAAAATAGGAGTGAAGGTATATGTCCGCTTGATAGATGTTGCGTAATAATTCCTTTTTCACTCACTAAATGTTCTTGTCCGATAAAATCAGCCAATTGTTGAGGTCTGAGTCGCTCTGCTAAAGGTGTATTCATGAATGTAAATATATTGAAAAATTACTTACTTTTATACACTTGTAGTGAGCGAAGCCGAACTATTCGACATTTAAACTTTTCAACATCAATAAATGAATCAAGAAAAATCTTTTGAATTTTCCTTAAAAACAGTGCTTTTACCCTTGGTGTTAATTTTTATCATGTGGTTTGTGTATTGGTTTGAAATTACTTTTGGATACAACTTTAATCAATTGGGAGTTTATCCAAGAACATTAAGTGGTTTTAAAGGGGTATTTTTTTCGCCTTTTATTCATGCAAATGCTCAGCATTTATTTAATAATTCAATTCCGTTATTAGTGTTGTTATTGGCTTTGGGTTATTTTTATAGGCCAATTGCTTTTAAAATTTTGTTTTTTGGTTGGATAGGAACTGGAATTTTAACTTGGGTTGTTGCGAGACCTTCATTTCATATTGGAGCAAGCGGAATTGTATATATGTTAGTAAGTTTTATTTTTTTTAGTGGGATATTT
>JAUYUF010000331.1 GCA_030694835.1 Flavobacteriaceae bacterium
CTCCTAAAGAATACATCCAAAAAGTAAAAAGTAAAGAAATTTTTGATCCAGTATTAAATTTTCAACTATCCAATGATTTCCATGTTATAAAAGTTCTTGATAATTACCTTAGTGGAGATCAAGCATCAAAAGAGTATGCCGCTTTGTTAGAATGGGATAATATCTACTATTCTAAACCTAAAAAGAAAATCCTAGATAAGAAAACAGATATCCGTCTCGGACTTGTACAATGGCAAATGCGTCGATATAATAATATTGATGAATTATTTGAACAGATGGAGTTTTTTATTGATGCTGTTTCCGGATATCGCTGTGATTTTGTTCTTTTCCCAGAGTTTTTCAATGGACCACTAATGGCAGATAGCAACCATTTGTCTGAGCCTGATGCTATTCGAGAATTAGCAAAATATACTGATCCTATCAAAGAACAATTTTCAAAAATGGCAATTTCTTATAACATCAATATAATCTCAGGTAGTATGCCTTATATAATTGATGATGTTTTGTATAATATAGGTCATCTATGTAAACGAAACGGAGAAATTGAGCAGTATTTTAAAATTCATGTAACACCTGATGAAGCAAAAATATGGGGGTTAAAAGGTGGTAATAATATCAGAACTTTTGATACTGATTGTGGAAAAATTGGAATTCTTATTTGTTATGATGTAGAATTTCCAGAATTAAGTAGACTTTTAGCTGATGATGGAATGAATATTTTATTTGTTCCTTTTTTAACTGACACACAAAATGGCTATGCTCGAGTTCGTAATTGTGCTATGTCAAGAGCTATTGAAAATGAATGTTATGTAGCCATTGCTGGTTCTATAGGTAACTTACCTAAAGTTCATAATATGGATATTCAATACGCACAATCAGCTGTATTTACACCTTGTGATTTTGCTTTTCCTTTGAATGGAATTAAAGCAGAATCGACACCCAATACAGAAATGATTTTAATTGCTGATGTAAATATCGATTTATTAACAGAACTCAATAAAAAAGGTGCAGTTAGAAACTTAAACGACAGAAGAAAAGATCTTTATAATGTAATTAGAATTGAAAAATCATAATTGATTAAAACCTTGGAATGATGCAATAGTTACTTTTTTGAGCAATAATTGCATCTATTCCTTTTAACAAACTTTCTTTCATTATTTTCTCTTCGGATTTATGACAAGTTAAACACATACCTACTGTAATAATTTTTTGCTGTTCAGATAAATTAAATGGTCTAAAATTAGTTCGAGTAGAATACGTTTTATTCTTCTCTAATTTTGATAAAAAAGGAATCCAAGCATCTTCAGGTAATTGATCATTTTTATTTAAAGCATAACTCGCCTGAAACTTAATTTTTCCATTTTTATTAATTTCCAATTTACCAGAACCATAACCCAAAACATATGGATTTAAATGACAAGAAACACAACTTCTGCCATTTTTACTGATGGTATGCGGCGCATTGGGCGCAAATAACCGATGAAAAACAACTTCTGTACCCGGTTTATTTTGATAACTTCCTTTATCAATAGTCATAATCATACCCGGAACAGCAGGTTTTATTTCTTTTTTACCGTTAATTACCCAAACTCCCAATGCTGGCTCAGCAACAGAAAATTCATGTACATATTCAACCCATTGTCCTTTTACATATTGTTGCGATAATAAATCAAATCCCTGTTTATCATTTTTATCATATTGATTGTGGCAACCGATACATTTTGATGCCCACGACGTATGACAACTGGAACAACTTAAATCAGCATGCGCTTTGTCTTTTAAACAACTTGATGATGGCTTGGTTAATGGATGAATTTTGCCATCACTTTTTGAAATCATAAACGCATTATTCCTTTCATCCAAAAAAGTATTGATAAGTGGTTGCCCTGATTTTGATTTCACCACTATTTTCTTATCCTTTAAATCATACTTTCTCAAAGCGGCAATTTTAGCCGATTCTGCATCCAATTGATTGATAGTGATGGTTTTGGGTAAAGATGTAAAATGACAGTCTGTACATTGAACACTCACCGCATCTTCTTGATGAATATAGGTTTTTCCATCGCCCATAACTTCATGCGATGAATGACAATCTATACACAACATGCCTTTTTGGTGATGAACATCGGGTGATTGTTTCGCAAAAACGCGCTGATCTTCTAAAATTCTAAAATCCTTTTTATGGATGACTTCATGTTGTTTTAACAAGGTTTCTGACCAACCTTCGTAGCTGGTAGCAATTCTGCTGGAACGACTATGACAGCCAAAACAATGTTCATTCTTAATTTGCAAATTAAGTTCAGGATGTGTTTTGGGTAATTTTTTCTTGTTAGATGATTGATAAACTTGTAATTCATCGGCACTTTTCTGGGTGTAATTTAAATGACAGGCATTGCAACCGCCGCCTCTACTTTTTTGATGGATTGGACCAAAATCTTTCTTTTCAGTACCCAAATGGCAATTGGCGCATAAATCGCGCAGATGTTTTTCGGCAGATGTAAAATTGATATTATTAATATGATAGGAACCATTGGGATTTTCGGCTTCACCAAAAATAAATTTATTGACCGCAACCAATCCGCTGTTGGTAGTCATCAATGAAGATTGAATTTTAGACAGTTGATCTTTATGACATTTACCGCAAGTATATTGAGCATCTTTTAAATTACCTGGAATTAAAATCATTCCGTGATGCGCTTTTTCTTTTTCTTGCTGATGTTTATTACCCAAATGACAACCGGTACAACCAATTAATTTCGGATTGTGATAATCAGAAAAGCCATCAAATTGTTGATGGCAATCCAAACATGATTCTTTTATTTGATTATTTGATGGAAAAACTTTATCAACTTGCTTGTTAATAATGGGCTCAAAATCAGAAATATTGATAAAAATATAGACCAAAAAAACAATCAAAAAAACCAAAAATAAGAGGATATTTTTGATATATATTTTCATGAAACGTTTCATAAATACTCGAATTATACCTTACAAAAATACATATTAAATATTATATTATAAAAATTATAAAATTATGATATTCAATGTTTTAATAGTAACAAATGTTACAATAAAAAGTTATTTTTATGACATTTATCATATAAAACAGCTACTTATTAAAATAATTTTACGGTGTTAAACTTTATGTAGTTTTAAAGTAAAATTAATTTAATAACAAACTAAATTTATGGTTAGCTCTAGAAGAAAATTTATTAAGATTTCTGCACTTGGATTGGGTGGTGTTGCAGTTACTACATCGGCATTTAATTTTTTGGGCGGAAAAACTTATTTAGATGAGTTAGTTTATTCCAATGTAGTTGAAAATTATAAGAAAACAGCAACTTATTGTGAAGTCTGTTTTTGGAAATGTGCTGGATGGATATATTCTGACGAAGAAAATAATATTAAAAAAATTATTGGAAATGACAATGATTTCCAGTGCAATGGAAGGTTGTGTACTAGAGGAACAGGCGGAGTTGGAATGTACACAGATCCAGACCGACTTAAAACTCCATTAATTCGCGATATCGTTAACGGAGAAGAAACTTTTAGAGAGGCCTCATGGGAAGAAGCACTTACTTTAGTGGCCTCTAAAATGAAAACCGTTAAAGAAAAACATGGAGCCGAAAGTATCGCATTGATCAAACATGGTGAACCTGGTGGTCATTTTGAACATTTATTAAAAGCTTTTGGATCGGAAACTGTTGCCGAACCTGCTTTTGCGCAGTGTAGAGGACCCAGAGAAATCGGTTTTAAATTAACTATGGGAACTTGGGTAGGCTCACCAGAACCAACAGATATAAGAGATACTAAATGTTTAGTTCTCATCGGTTCACATATTGGTGAAAATATGCATAACAATCAAATTCAGGAAATGTCTGATGCC
>JAUYUF010000332.1 GCA_030694835.1 Flavobacteriaceae bacterium
GGGTAAAGGCACTATTTTCAATATAATTTTTAAAAGTGCAGAATAGCAAACAGTTTGTAAAGTTAACAAATCGTTAGATTTAATTTTAAAGTAACGGATTCAAGTAATTACAATTCATTAAATATCTTTTTATTTAGATAAGTTTTTATATATTTCTGCAATAGTTATTCTAGTTTCTGAGCTTTCCTGAACTAATTTAAAATCATCTCCCGTTTGTACTGCACCAATTTGCAATACTTTAAAATAAACACCACTATAAGTTGAATCCCAAAATTGTTTTACAATCGCTTCATCTTGAAACCTGAAAATCAGTTTAAAACAAGGTTCTCTTGGTTTTGTTACTTCAATCAAGGCATTTCCAATTTTATAAACATCGCCAACACAAATAGTGGTTTCATCTAAATCTGAAATAGTTAGATTCTCACCAAACATCCCAAAATTAAAATCTAAGTGTGGATATAATTTTTTCCAATATTCATAATGATTTTCGCTGTAAGCATACACAGCTTGATCAATCCCGCCATGGTATTTACGATCTACCACAGCATCATTTTCAACATCTTCTATACCTAAAAAAATAGGCTCTATTATTGGACGTTTAAAAATACCTGTTTCTGCAATTTTACCTTTCCACTGATGTGTTTCTCTTTTCCCAATATTGGTTGATACTACAATCATTATTTTAATATTTCTAATTGATCTACAATTTTACGATCGTTTGACAATCGTGGCACTTTGTTTTGTCCACCTAATTTACCTATTGATTTCATATAGTTCTGAAATCCACCTTTTACAACTTTGGAAATCTTTAAAGGTTGTAACACTTTGCCAGAAATCAAATCGAAATAATAGGCATTTTGCTGCTGAAGTGCTTTATCTAACTGTGTTAAAAAAATCTCCATATTTTCGGGTGCTTTTTCAAACTCAATAAACCACTCATGATAAGGAAGTCCATCTTTCGGATTCACTTGAGGTGCAACCGTAAATTCATTAACACTAATTTCTGTATTTTCTACCGTGTTTTTTAAAGCATGTTCTACTTCTTTGGCAATTACATGCTCTCCAAAAGCAGAAATATAATGTTTAATTCTACCCGAAACAATAACTCTATAAGGTTTTAGTGATGTAAACATAACCGTATCTCCAATATTATAACCCCACAAACCTGAATTAGTGTTTAGAATTAATACATAATTTACGCCCAATTTAACATCAACAATTGATATTCTTGTTGGATTTTCATTATAAAATTCATCGGTTGGTATGAATTCATAGAACATTCCGCTATTCAATAGAAGCAACATTCCTTTTTCTTTTTGAGAATCTTGAAATGCAAAAAAACCCTCTGAGGCAGGAAATAATTCAATAGAATCTACTTTACGACCAATTAGGTTTTCAAATTTTTGGCGATATGGTTCAAAATTTACACCACCAAAAACAAATAAATTAAAGTTTTTATAAAGTGTACCAACATTTTTGCCGCTTTTTTCAATCAATTTTTCAAAATACATCTGTACCCAAGAAGGAATTCCGCTTATGACTCTCATATCTTCGTTAATGGTTTCATCAACAATTGCATTTACTTTTGTTTCCCAATCATCAATACAATTAGTTTCCCAAGTTGGCATACGGTTTTGTTGTAAATACTTTGGAATGAAATGAGCTGCAATACCAGAAAGTCGGCCTGTTTTAATGCCATTCTTAACTTCTAAAATTGGACTTCCTTGCAAGAAAATCATTTTACCATCAACAAAATCAGCATTTCCGGTTTCAGCAATATACATTAACAATGCTTGTTTAGCCGCCTGAATATGAAATGGCATTGATTCTGTAGAAATTGGAATATATTTTGTTCCTGATGTTGTTCCTGATGTTTTGGCAAAATAAAGTGGTTTTCCTTTCCATAAAACATCCTTTTCTCCCGCAACAACTTTATCAATATAAGGTCTTAAATCTTCATAATCTCTAATCGGCACATACTTTTTAAAATCATCATAGTTCTTAATTTTTTCAAATTGATGATCATTCCCAAAAGAGGTAAATTGTGCTTCTTTAATAAGATACTTCAGTACTTTTCGCTGAGTTTCAACTGGTTTAGAAGCCCAACTATAAATGTTACGCTTTTCTATTTGTGCGTAAACTTTAGCTAATATTGATTTTAAACTCATTATTCGAAAGAAATATAATTTGTTGGATTTACAGGATAACCATCGCTCCAAAGTTCGAAATGTAAATGCGGACCCGAACTCAACTCACCCAAAGATCCTGAAGCGGCAATTACTTGTCCCGTTTTTACTAAATCTCCTTGTTGTTTTAAAACGACACTATTGTGTTTATAAACTGACAAAAAGCCTTTTTTATGCTCTAAAATAATTACATATTCTGTAGCCGATGTCCAAGCGGTAAATATTACAGTTCCATCTGCAACTGCTTTTACTGGAGTTCCTTTTTTCAGTGAAATATCTACGGCATAATGTTTTTCTTTCGGATTATATCCGCTTGTAATATAACCAGTTACAGGCGCAAAGAAAACAATATCTAATTTATTTACAGCTTTATCAAAAACGCTAAAACGATCTCTACTCTCAACTTCATTTCTAAATACAGAATCTTTTTTAGAGGCTAATAAATCAGCTTTAGCTATTTTTAACAACCGATCTCTTTGTACTAAAGAATCAACATTTTCTATAAATTTCTCTGTTTTTTCCTCTCCTTTTAACACAGGAAGCAACGCCTCCATTTTAATATCATAAACACTAATAACATTTTGCAACGAATCTACTTTATAGACTAATGAAGTGGCTTGTTTTTTTAATTCGGTAGAGGAATACCCAGGAATATAATATTTGATGGATGTAAAAGCGATAAGAATTGAGGTGCTAACAATTAGAAAAATTACAAATAACGATCCAAAAACAAATACATTCAAACGTGACAGTTTAAAGGAAAAGCGTTCCTCAAAAGTATCTTCGTTTAACATCACTAACCGATATTTATCAGTTAATTTATGTTTTAACTTTTTTTTCTTAATTCTATCTTTAAGTATATTTTTCATCTGCAACAAATATACAACCTCTTTATTAGTTACTTTTTATAAAAATTCATTTCATCAATATAATTCCACACTTTTAATGGTAATAACGGAGTTACATTCTTTTTATTTTTAATCCAATTCCTGATAGATGTTGCCGATATTTGAATTATCGGAGCATCAATCAACTTAATATGAGGATGATTAATTATCAATTCTGAATTTTCATCAGTCAATTTTATTCGTGGATAAATATAAATAAAATAGTTTTGAAGAATTTGTTCGTAATTTTTCCATTTATGAAATCCGCTTAAATTATCTTCTCCCATAATTAAAGAAAATTGATGATTTGGAAATTTCTCAGCAATATGTACCAAAGTATTAATGGTATAGGATGGTTGAGATAATTTAAATTCTATATCAGTTACTTTTAATTTTGGATAATCTTCAATTGCCAACTTAACTAAGGTTAATCTGTGGTGATTGTCTAACAAAGATTTTTTTTCTTTAAATGGATTATGGGGTGAAACCACAAACCAAACTTCGTCTAAATCGGAATGTTCTACCATATGATTAGCAATAATCAAATGACCAATATGAATTGGATTAAAGGTTCCAAAATATAGACCAATGTTCATATAACTGAATTATTTCTTCAAGAATTCTGCAACTAAATTGTAAGCTGATTTTTTTGCTGTTTCTAAATCATCATTCAGTAAAATAACATCAAAATCTTTAGCATATCCAATTTCTTTAGCTGCTTTTGCAACTCTTTCTACAATTTTTTCTTCGGTATCAGTTTGTCTATTTCTCAACCGTATTTCCATTTCTTCAATAGATGGTGGCTGAACAAAAATAGCTAAGGTTTCTTCTGGATATTGTTTTTTGATATTTAAACCACCTTTAACATCAATATCAAAAATGACATTTTTTCCAGTACTCCAAATTCTATTTATTTCTGATTTCAAAGTCCCATAAAAATTATCGTGATATACTTCTTCCCATTCTACAAAATCATTATTTTCAATATGATTTTTAAATTGATCTGCCGAAATAAAATAATAATCTTTCCCGTCAATTTCTTCACCTCTAGCTGGTCTAGAAGTTGCAGAAATTGAAAAATCTAACATCAATTCTGGATAAGTTAATAAATGATGTACTATAGTTGTTTTTCCAGAACCGGAAGGTGCTGAAAAAACAATTAATTTTCCTTTTTTATTCATGAATTAAAGCACATTTAAAAGTTGTTCTTTAATTTTTTCTAACTCATCTTTCATCATCACCACTTTCTTTTGCATTGGAGCATCGTTAGATTTTGATCCTATAGTATTGATTTCTCTTCCCATTTCTTGTGAAATAAATCCAAGTTTTTTTCCATTCGATTCTAAGTTTGTTAATTCATCTTCAAAATAAGAAAGATGATTTTTTAAACGCACAATCTCTTCAGTAATATCTAATTTTTCTAAGTAAAAAATTAATTCCTGTTCTAGTCTATTTTGATCAAAATCGGCCATAATCTCAGCAAGAGAATTGTGTAATCTTTCTCTAATTTTAAGAACTCGCGCCTTATCTAACCCAATTATTTCTTCTAATAAATTTTGGATATTAACGATTCTGAATTTAAATTCATCTTGAAGTACAGCGCCTTCATCTTTACGGTATTGAATAATTTTTTTAAGGGATTCTTCTAAAGCTTCATCTACTTTTTCCCATTCTAAATCATCTAATTCATCTCGTTCAACTTTTAAAGCATCGGGTAATTTTACTGCTAATTTCAACATTTCAAAATCATCTGAAACAGCAATTTCTCTTAATTGTTTCATATATTCTAAAACGATTGGCTTGTTAACTTTAGCAGCAGTTTCTTCTGCTGTTAACTCAACAAAAATGGAAAAATCTATTTTGCCTCGTTCTAATTTATTGGCAATTGCTTTGCGCATATCTAATTCTTTTTCTCTGTAATAAGCAGGAACGCGCGCATTTAAATCTATATTTTTACTGTTAAGTGATTTTATTTCGATGGTAATTTTTTTGGTAGGCAATTGTACAATTGCTTTACCATAACCTGTCATTGATTGAATCATATATGCTTATTTAAGACCCTAAAAGTACTGAATTTATAGGAAATAATTATTTGAAGACTAAATTATGTAAGCTTTTGCAAAATAATATACTACGAAAACAAAATGGGTTTTATTCTTTTTTGTTATGCGATGCTCTAGTTAAACGATCGTTGATTGATTTTCCAATTCCTTCATTGGGCATTTTTTCGGCAATAATAACTTTTAAATTTTTATCATCCATCAAATGTAGAGCGTGATATAAATTTTGTGCAGCCTCATTTAAATTGCCATCACTACTTAAAACTAATTGGTTTTCTGTTGGAATGAAGTTTAACTTATTTTTAAATCCGATAAAAGCAACCTCGTTAACATTATAA
>JAUYUF010000333.1 GCA_030694835.1 Flavobacteriaceae bacterium
GATATAAATTTTGATAACTTTGATATAAAACAATTTTTTTTATCGTCTTTAGATCCAGCGCAACCTGGGTAAGTTGGTGCTTCTTCTATCGCAACAAAAGGAACTGATTCATCATCAGGTTCTTTAATATTTACTTCATTAATTCCAGTTAAAAATTTATTACTATTTATAGGTTCATCTATATTTAGATCAGTAGGTGCTAAAATGGCTTCTTTTATATTAGTATCATCAACTACAATATCGAGTTTATCAATAATTGTTTTAGGTTCTGGAGTAGTTACTTCTTCAGTAGGCTTAGTTATTGGAATCTCAATAATATCATCAATATGCTGACTGAAATATTCATGATTTGTAAAATCATTTTGACGATCACTTTTGTATTCTACAGCTAAATAAGTTATTAAAAATGCCCAGACAAGTCCCAATAACATAAAAAATCTGCTGTAATTTTCAAGTTTTGATTTTGCGTTTTTCTTGATTTCCATATGATTAAAGTATTTAAGTTGCTAATTCAGTTGTATTCTCAATTAAAAGCAAATAATACTATGAAATTCTAAAAAAATGAATATTTACTTTGAAATATTCGCACCCAAATACTGTGCCATCAAAATAATATATAAAAATAAGACCAATTATATAGCATAAAAAACCGTCCCGAAGAATCGGGACGGTTTTATAAAAAAATTGAATTTCTGATTAGAAATTTTTTTCTTCTAAAATTGTAAAGAATTGATCTAATTTAGGTATAAGAACGATTCTCGTACGTCTGTTTTTAGATCTACCTTCAGCTGTTTTATTAGTATCTAAAGGCAAGAATTCACTTCTACCAGCTGCTACTAAACGTTTTGGATCAATTTTATGATCGTTTTGTAATACTCTAACTACTGAAGTGGCTCTTTTTACAGATAAGTCCCAGTTGTCATTAATACACTCTGAACTAATAGGATTACTGTCTGTGTATCCTTCTACCATTACTTCAACATCAGGTTTAGCCGCAATAACTTGAGCTACTTTTCCTAAAACATTTTTAGCTTTATCACTAACTATATGACTTCCGCTTTTAAATAATAGTTTATCAGCGATTGAAATATAAACTACTGTTTTTTCAACATTAATTTCAATATCTTCATCATCTAAACCATTTTTTAATACTTTTTTCAAGTTAACAGCTAAAGCTAAGTTTAAAGAATCTTTTGCAGTTAAAGCTTTTTGAATATGTTTGATATACTCATCTTTTTTGCTTAATTGAGCCAAGGTTTCTTTGATATTGTCTGATGCTGCTTTTGTTAAAACAGTTAAATCTCCAACTTGCTCTAATCCTTTAGCTTTATCTTTTTGTAATTCTTTAATGCGATCTTCTAAAGTAGTTACTTTAAAATCACTCTTATCTCTTTCTACTAAACATTTCATCAAGTTTGCTTTAGTATCAACTAACTCTTGACTAGTTTGTTTGTATTTGTTGTCTAATTCAGTGTATTTCTTTTGTGAAACACATGAAGTAAATAAAATTGACGATAAAACCGCCACTACTAATAATTTTTTCATAATTTTTAATTGTTATAATGTATGTACGACAAATCTATTAAATATAAAGGTTTTTAACCACTTGAAGAATTAATTTTATGATAATTTTAAGAATGAATTATCTATTATCTTTGCAAAAGCAATTAAGTTCAACCAATCTAGACATTTTAAGATGAAAAAAATATTGATTTTATTATTTGTTTTAACAATTTTTTCTTGTGTGGAAGACGCAAAAAAGGACATAGTTCATTTAGAAGGTTACGCTTTAGGAACGACTTTTTCTATTAAATATATTGATAAAAATATAGTTAAATATGACAAGTCAGTAGATAGTATTATTCAGGCAATTAATAAATCACTTTCGACATATATAGCTACTTCTGATATTACCAAGATTAATAAAGGAGACTCTACAATTATTGTTGATGATTTATTTGAAGAAGTTTTCATAAAGTCTAAAAAGATATATCAAGAAACAAATGGAATATTTGACCCAACCATCGGGATTTTGGTAAATGCTTGGGGTTTCGGACCTGAAAAACCAATTGAAAATTTAGATTCTTTAAAAGTAAAAGAATTGTTGAAATTTGTCGGATTTAATAAAGTTACACTTAGTCCAGCATCAAAAGTAATAAAAGATTTTCCAGAAATTTATCTCGATTTTAATGCTATTGCAAAAGGTTATACGGTAGATGTTGTAGGTCGATTTTTAGAATCTAAAAACATTACCGATTATATGGTTGAAATTGGAGGTGAAATTCGTGCTCGAGGTAAAAATCAACATCATGAGATTTGGAAAATAGCTATCGAAAATCCTAATGAAGATGGAAGCAGGTCTATTGCAGCTTCCATATCTTTAGATAATGAATCTATAGCCACATCTGGTAATTATCGCAAATTTAAAGTTGATAAAAACGGACAAAAGTATGCTCACACTTTAGATACCAAAACAGGTTTTTCTAGTAAAACAGATTTGTTAAGCGCTTCGGTTATTTCTAAGTTAGATTGCGCCGATGTTGATGCTTATGCAACGGCTTTTATGTCGATGGGTTATCAAAAAACGCTTGAATTTCTTAAAAACAGAAATGACCTAAAAGTGTTTTTAATTTATGCTAAACCAGACGGGACAATCGGGACATATGCTACAGTTAAATTTGAAAATTAAATTTATGCTTTAACTGCAATTTTATATTCTTTCAAGAAAACTTTAAAGAGCGGAATAGTTAACATCAAAATTCCGATAAACATCACAATTCCAGCTATCAGGAAAATATAATAATTGTTGGCTAAATTAATTTTCATTTCGGCAAACGGCATATTTTTAGAAAAATACATCCATTCACTTCTTTTTAATCCGGCGGCAATTAACGCTCCAAAAAACACCATTAAAGCTCCGTTAAAAATATAAAAGCCTGCTAATAATTGCTTGATATTATCTTTAAAACTGGAGTCAATTCTTGATGCGATATAGAAAAGTGTAGAGAGTAAAATTGTAGTATTGATTCCAATAGTAGTTCCCATTGAATGTGCTACGGTTATATGAGTTCCATGACTAAAGAAATTAATAATTGGGATTGAAATAAGAAGTGCTAATATCAAGTTGATAAAAATCCAAAAATCTGCAGCCATTAAAAATTTATAAGCTAAAGTATTGTTTTCTTTTTTTTCTTCTGATAATGATTTTTTCCAACTATAAATCATATATCCTAAAATAATCCATTCTGTCATACTGATTCCGTATGCAACATATCGAATCCATGGTTGAGTTGGAATGATATACGTGTGATGTGCCCAACCAAACATCAAATTAGTCAATCCTAAAAAGTAAAAGAAAAATGGCAATTTTCCTCTTCCAATTGAATTATCATTTTTGATTTTTGCCATGATGTAAATTGATAATCCATACACCAATTGATTCCAAGATCCTACAAATGATCCGTAAGATTTCCATTGAACGGTTAAATCGCGCACAAAATTTTCTCTGAAATAAGGTGAAAACCAAAAATGAGCTTCTACGAGGTGAAAAATCATAAAAACGATTCCGGTCCCCCACATCCAATAATATACAGGCCAATTTTTAACCTGATTTAATACCGTTTTATAATAATTATATCCAAATAAAACCCATCCAATAATAATTGGCAAAATTAAGATTGGTATAAAAGCTAAATATTCTCTACCACCCATATATCCTGTTCCAATGGATATATAAATAGCAATACCAATTACTAAAAATAAATAAAAATGAATTTTAGTTAATTTGGGAGAAAAAATGGTCATCCCTTCTAAATTAGAAAGCACAAAATAAATACTTCCTATCGCAGCTAAAATAATCCATGAAGTAACTGATGAGTCATGAAACGGACGCATTTTTGTAAAAGGCAATAGCTCTTTTAAAAAATCAGGAAGAATATATTGAAAACCTGCTAGTACTCCGAATAAACTTCCTAATATTAAGGCAATTAGAGATAATAAAATAAACTGGAGTGAAAATTTATTTTTGAAGAATTGTGCAGCTTTGTGCATAGTAAAGTAATTGTTAAATATTATTTATTTGGTTGTTGAGCAGTTGAATCGGTCGATTTATAATCAATCTCTACCCAACCATTAGGTTGTAAATTAGCTTTATAATTAGGAAAATAACCGGTTTGATCAACCGCTCTTAAAAAAGCAATAATTTGATTCTTTTCTTCGTCTGTAAAATTATATTTTGGCATTGATTTTACACCACTATTGATAAAACCTTTAATGTAATTTTCTCCTTTTTGTGGATTTGAAGTAATGTTAGTTAAATCAGGACCTAAATATCCGCCTAATCCATAAAGTTGATGACAAGTCCAGCAATTGTTTTCTTGCCACAAAACTTGTCCGTCAATAGCTTCTATAGATAGTTTAGGTGCTAAGGTTTCAGTTCCACTTGAATAAACGAAATAGTTATAAATAACAAAAGTGAAAACCAATACAGAAATGATTACACGATTGTGATGTTTATTTTCGTATTTTTTAATTTTCATTGCTACAATACTTTAATACCAACGTTAAAAATAGATGATTTTTAATAATAATAAAATAAAATTTCTAATAATTAAATTATAATAAAGTAAAAATTTGCAAATATTATGAGGAATAATTATTTTTTACAATATGGAAGAATCTCATTTTCAGTGAGTTTGTATTGATTGATAAGTTCAGGGGAGAGTTCTGTGCTTAAATTAATTTGATGAACTTCAAACCCTGCGTTTTCTAATCTTTTAAAATAATCTTGCCCATAAATTCTAACATGGTCATATTGTCCAAAATGTATGGCTCTTTCTTTTGGATTTGTAATTGTAAAGTCTTCAAATGTTTTCTCTAAATTTAAATCTTGTGGTACTTGAAAAATTCCAAATCCTCCTTTTTTCATCACTCTATATAATTCTGACATTGCTTTTTGATCATCAATTATATGCTCTAAAACATGATTGCAAAAAACCACATCAAAAGTATTGTCGTCAAAAGGAAGTGCTAAAATATCAGCTTTAACGTCAGCAATAGGTGAATATAAATCTGCTGTTAAGTAATCTAAATTTTGTTGTTTTCTAAATAAATTGACAAAACATTGTTCTGGGGCAAGGTGTAAAACTTTTTTAGGAG
>JAUYUF010000334.1 GCA_030694835.1 Flavobacteriaceae bacterium
AGGAATTTTATCCATGATTTTATTTTTTCTATTAGCCTCATTGGGTGTTTTTGGGAAACTTCCAACCTTTGAAGAACTAGAAAATCCAGAAAATAATTTAGCCTCAGAAGTAATTTCAATTGATGGAAAAACTTTAGGAAAATTCTTCCACGAAAACAGAACACCTATTCAATACCAAGATTTACCACAGCATCTAATTGATGCGCTAATTGCCACAGAAGATGAGCGATTTTATGATCATTCAGGAATCGATGCTAGAGGAACTTTAAGAGCCGTTGTAATGTTAGGTAAAGGTGGCGGAGCAAGTACTATTACTCAACAATTAGCCAAAAATTTATTTACCAAAAAGGTTTCAGGAAATATTGTACTTCGGATTGTTCAAAAAATTAAAGAATGGGTAATTGCTATTAGATTAGAAACTCAATACACCAAACAAGAAATTTTAGTGATGTATTTTAATAAATACGATTTTAATTACAATGCTGTTGGAATTCGTTCGGCAGCTCGAATCTATTTTGGAAAAGAACCGATTGATTTAGAATTGCACGAATCTGCTATGTTGGTGGGAATGTTGAAAAACTCATCACTTTATAATCCAATCAGAAGAAGTGAAATGGTAATGTCTCGTAGAAATCAAGTGTTTATTCAGATGTATCGCAATGATTTCATTAATAGACAAGAAAGAGATTCATTAAAACTTTTACCACTAAATCTCAATATTAACAAAGAAGATACCGCCGAAGGAATAGCTACATATTTTAGAGAATATGTTCGTGATTATATGAAAACATGGATAAAAGAAAATCCAAAACATGATGGAAGTGAGTATAATTTATATCGTGATGGATTAAAAATTTATGTAACAATAGACTCTAGAATGCAGCGATATGCAGAAGAAGCTACAACTGAACATTTAGCGAATCTTCAAGGAATATTTTTCAAAGAGCATAAAAAAAACAAAACGGCACCTTTTTATCAGCTTACAGAAAGCGAAATTGAAAATACCATGTTGCAATCGATGAAACGATCTGATCGTTGGTATCGAATGAAACAAAATGGAAATTCAGAAGATGAAATAAAAGCATCATTTAAAGTTAAAACACCAATGAGAGTTTTCTCTTGGAAAGGTGATTTTGACACAATAATGTCGCCTTATGATTCTATCCGTTATTATAAATATTTTTTAAACTCGGGCTTAATTGCTATTGAACCTCAAACAGGTCATGTAAAAGTATGGGTTGGTGGAGCTAATTACAAGCATTTTCAATATGATCACGTAAAATTGGGGAAAAGACAGGTGGGTTCTACATTTAAACCATTTGTTTACGCATCGGCAATTAATCAGTTACACATGTCTCCATGTGATAAATTACCCAACACACCTTTTACAATTCCTAAAGAAAAATACGGAATGCCAGAAGATTGGACACCTAAAAACTCTAATAATGAATATGGTGGAGAATATACCTTGAAACAGGCGCTTGCCAATTCTCTCAATGTAGTTTCTGCTCGTTTAATTGATAAAGTATCTCCAATTACGGTTGCTCGTTTAGCGAAAAGTGCTGGTATTGAAACAGAAATTGAACCAAATCCTTCTATTGCTTTAGGCGCTCTTGATTTAAGTTTATTTGAATTAACAGGAGCCTATTCTACATTTGCAAATAAAGGGTTACGAGTAGAACAAATGATGATTTTGAGAATTGAAGATAAAAATGGATTAGTGATACAAGAGTTTACTCCAAAAACAAGGGAAGTAATGGATGAAGAATCAGCTTATTTAATTCTCAATTTATTAGAGGGCGTTACACTTTATGGATCTGGCGTTAGATTAAGAGGTGGAAGCGGAGGTTATCCTGATAATATGGTAACAGGCTATCCTTACAAATTTACCAATCCAATTGCCGGAAAAACAGGAACCACACAAAATCAATCTGATGGTTGGTTTATGGGAATGGTTCCCAACTTAGCAACAGGAGTTTGGGTTGGATGCGAAGACAGAGCAGCGCATTTTTATGGAATAAGTCGCGGACAAGGAGCTACTATGGCTCTACCAATTTGGGCTTTATTTTACAAAAAATGTTATGAAGACGGAACCTTAAATTTAAGTAAAGAAGCTTTCGAAAAACCAGCTAATTTTTCAATAAATTTAGATTGTAATCAACCTGAAGGAGCAAGTGATAGTGATGAATTAGGTACAAAAAAAGTAGAAACTAAAATTGAATTTTAAATATAAATCCTATGATAAACAAAACGGTTAATAATGTTCAAGAAGCTCTAACAGGTGTTAAAGATGGAATGACTTTGATGTTGGGCGGATTTGGTTTATGCGGAATTCCAGAAAATTGTATTACTGAATTAGTAAAGTTAGAAGTTAAAAATCTGACTTGTATTTCTAATAATGCAGGTGTTGATGATTTCGGATTAGGTTTATTATTGAAAAAAAAGCAAATCAAAAAAATGATTTCATCATATGTGGGTGAAAATGATGAATTTGAACGCCAAATGTTGAGTGGTGAATTACAAGTTGATTTAATTCCACAAGGAACTTTAGCTGAACGATGCCGAGCAGCAGGTGCCGGAATCCCAGCTTTTTTTACGCCTGCTGGATACGGAACTGAAGTAGCAGAAGGAAAAGAAACACGTGAATTCAATGGTAAAATGCACATTTTAGAACATGCTTTTCAGGCTGATTTTGCTTTTGTTAAAGCTTGGAAAGGCGATACTGCAGGAAATTTAATTTTTAAAGGAACCGCTAGAAATTTTAATCCGATGATGGCAATGGCTGGAAAAATAACGATTGCAGAAGTAGAAGAATTAGTGAAAGTTGGTGAATTAGATCCAAATGAAATTCATACACCTGGAATATTTGTTCAACGAATATTTCAAGGGAAAGATTATGAAAAAAGAATTGAACAACGAACTGTTAGACAAAAATCCTAAATCATGGCACTAGATAAAATAGGAATTGCTAAACGCATCGCGCAAGAATTACAAGATGGTTGGTACGTGAACTTAGGAATAGGAATACCAACTTTGGTAGCCAATTATATTCCCAAAGGAATTAATATTGAATTTCAAAGTGAAAATGGAATTCTAGGTATGGGTCCTTTCCCTTTTGAAGGTGAGGAAGATGCTGATTTAATCAATGCAGGAAAACAAACGGTAACGCTTTTAGATGGCGCATCCATTTTTGATTCCTCATTAAGTTTCGCAATGATTCGTGGTCAACATGTGCAATTGACAGTTTTGGGCGCGATGGAAGTTTCTGAAAATGGCGATATCGCCAATTGGAAAATTCCAGGATATATGGTAAAAGGAATGGGCGGCGCTATGGATTTGGTTGCATCCGCAGAAAATATTATTGTAGCCATGATGCACACTAATAAAAAAGGAGAATCTAAAATTTTAAAAAGATGTACTTTGCCTTTAACAGGCGTACAATGTGTTAAAAAAGTAGTTACAGATTTAGCCGTTTTAGAAGTAACAAAAGATGGTTTTAAATTAATTGAGAGAGCACCGGGCGTTTCGGTAGAAGAAATCATAAAAGCAACAGAAGGAAAATTAATCATCGAAGGAGAAATACCGGAAATGGTTTTTTAGTTTTAATGTTTAATGTTTTAATTTATCTTGATACCAGATACCAGATACCAAATACCAACATTACAAACTAATATCCATGAAAATAATTTCTTATAACGTCAACGGAATTAGAGCAGCACTAACTAAAGGTTTTCTAGATTGGGCTAAAGTAGCAAATCCTGATGTAATTTGTTTACAAGAAATCAAAGCACAAAAAGAACAGTTGGATTTAACTTTATTTGAAGAATTATATCCGTACAATTATTGGTTTTCTGCTGATAAAAAAGGATATAGTGGCGTTGCTATCTTATCAAAAACAGAACCTAAAAAAATAGTTTACGGAACAGGAATCGATTATATGGATTTCGAAGGAAGAAATCTTCGGGTTGATTTTGATAACTTTTCAGTTATGAGTATGTATTTACCTTCAGGTACAAATGGAGATAGATTGGATTTTAAATTGCAGTATATGGCAGATTTTCAACAGTATATCAATCAACTTAAAAAAGAAATTCCCAATTTGATTATTTGCGGAGATTATAATATTTGTCACCAAGCCATCGATATTCATGACCCTATCAGAAATGCAAACGTTTCCGGATTTTTACCT
>JAUYUF010000002.1 GCA_030694835.1 Flavobacteriaceae bacterium
AACGACCTGCTAAACGCAGTTACGTTCGAGATTTTAAATATACGAGTTTACTCGAGATATTTAAAAGATTGATAGAACGTAATCAAATTGCATTTAGTTGCTGTTAGAGTACGTTTAACCTCGATGGTCAGCAAAAGCTGTATTATCACTGTATAGCGATCAAAGGCAATGCAATTTGGTTTAGCAGGTCGTTATGGGCAAGTTTATAAAACTCGACACATTATTTACAAACAGACAAGAAAACTGACACAAGACAGACAACTAAAAATATTATGTGGAGTCCAGCGACCACTATAAAAACGGGGCGCGACCGAAAAGCCTTATGAGTAGGAAAAAGATATTTAATTCCAATATTATGTTCAAAAAAAAGATTTTCAGCACAGTTATTTGTTTTGGTTTGGTTTTCTTAATGCAACAAAATTGTTCTGCACAAACAAAAACAAAAGACGAAAAAAAACAAACAGAATTTGCTCAAAACAACGAACAAATGTTTTTAGAAAATGAAAGTAAATACAATTTTGCCGAAACAGTCGAAAAATTGACAGCCGAAATTGAGAAAAAAACATGGAAAGTTTTAGTAGTTCATGATTTACAAGAAACATTAAAAAAGAAGGGAACAGATGTTTTACCAATAAAAGTTTTTGCTTTATGTCATCCAAAACATGCCAGCAAAATTTTATTGAAAGACGACGAAAGAATTGTTTCGTCTTTAATGCCTTGCAGAATAAGCATTTATGAAAAAAGCGATGGCAAATCCTACATTTCACGAATGAATACAGGGGTTTTGGCTAAATCAATTGGCGGAATTGTAGAAGAAGTAATGATTGCTTCTTCAAAAGACGTTGAAGAAATATTGAGTTCTCTTATTGTAACTAAATAATTATTGATTTCACTAATTGGCGTTATTTTACAAATTGCAACTTTAAACGACAAAAAAAGAAGAAAGTAAGAAAACCAGCCCATAACATACATTAAATAAACTATAATAATGATGAAAGATATAACAAAACCAGTACTGTTTATACTAATACTAATACTCATGATGAGTTGTAAAAATGATAAAAAGGGGAGCGTCACCAACTTTGTTGATTCCAACAGCAGCGATCAAAAAACAGGCGTTTCGGTTATTGCAGGGAAACAGGATCCTGTGTATACCCCATCTAAACTTCCTTATCCTTTTTCGAGCGCAGTACAGGTTGGGGATATCCTCTATCTTTCTGGTGAGATCGGAGATGCCGGGGAAGGAATCGGGCTAGTGCCAGGCGGCATAGAACCCGAAACGCACCGCATGTTCGAGCGAATCAAAGCAACACTTGCACTACATGGCCTAGGATTGAAGGACGTCTTCAAATGTACCGTGATGCTGGCTGACATGTCCGAATGGCAAGCTTTTAATAAGATCTATTCCGGCTATTTCGAGCCCGGTCGATACCCGACTCGCTCAGCTATGGGGGTAAGTGGTCTTGCCCTTGGTGCTCGGGTGGAGATGGAATGCTGGGCATATAATCCTCAAACAGATTAAACAAGGCAAAATGTCAATAGTATTAGATATTGTCCATATGGTAGTAGTAATTAGAACACCTGAAAATATATCAGATTTTGATTTTGGTCATCTTTCTAATATTCTAAAATATATATCAGAAAAGAAAAACGTATGCTAATATCGGTTTGGCAATATGGTGGCTGAAGTGCTTCTATGAAACATTTGTGCAAGGTTCAACTTAGGAATTCTATTGAACTTTAGTGCAAATAATCCGCCACATCGCCAAGCCTCAACCGTTAGCAGTAACTTTTAATCAACATACAACTAAAAAAAGAAAAATGAGACATTTTATCAAAGCTATGTTTACAATATTGATTTTCACTATCATATTACCGAATTCTGTTTTTCCTCAGTCAGACCCAAAAGTTATTGATTATGGAAATAATAAAGAAGTTGGAAACTTTATAAGTATAAATGGAGCTAAACAATACTTTGAAATTTATGGGCAAGGCACTCCGCTTGTATTAATCCACGGTAATGGTGGAAACATTAGTTATATGAGACCTCAAATCGAATTCTTTGCAAAGAAATATAAGGTAATTGTAATGGACTGTAGAGGAAGAGGAAAAAGTGAACTCGGAAAAGACAGTCTTACCTATAATCAAATTACTAAAGATATTGTTGGAATTTTGGATTATTTGAAACTCGACTCAACATATGTTGTAGGAAGAAGTGACGGTGGAATAATTGCTTTGTTAATGGCTATTCATCATCCTGAAAAAGTCAAGAAGATAGTTTCATTTGCAGCAAATCTTACACCTGACACTTTAGCCCTTTATCCTTCTTTCTATAATGAAGTAAAACGTGATCGAAGACTTGCTGACGAAATGCTTGCAAAAAAAGATAGCACTCAAAACTGGAAGGTGATACAACAACGAAATCGTATGATGGAGTTTCAACCACACATATCAGCAAATGATTTAAAAAAAATCAAATGTCCTGTATTAGTTATATCAACAGACAGAGATGTAATACGAGAAGAACATACTGTTTATATTTACAAGAATATTGTGAAAGCAAATCTGTGTATCTTAACCGGAGAAAATCATTATGTCACAAAAAATAATCCTGACCTTTTCAATACAACTGTTCAGAAATATTTAGATGAAACTTATAAAGGAGAAGAATTAAGACAATGATAAATAAAGCTACTGCTAACAGGCGTTTAGCAAAAAAGCGGGTTCAGTGGTTAATTGAACATTCTACCTCGTATCAACTTTTGTGCTGGGCTGACAGTTTAGTGCTAATAATCCCCGCCATCGCAAACCCC
>JAUYUF010000022.1 GCA_030694835.1 Flavobacteriaceae bacterium
CATTCGGACAATCAGTTCTGTGTATTTTAATACCTTCATTTATAGTGATGAACCCAAAAACTTTATCGCCAGGAATTGGATTACAACATTTTGCTGGTGAATAATCTAAACGTTCTTCTTCATTTCCAAAAACTATTAAATCATATTTTTGACTAATTTCTTCATGATCTATATATTCAGAAGTTTTTGTTTTTCTAATCTTACTTTTAAAGAAATTGATGATAGGATTCGATTTTTGAGCAACAAATGCTTTTAACATAGAATTTTCAATACTACCAACTCCAGCTCTGTAATATAAATCAAAACTTGTTTTTAGTTTAAAAAAATTGACTAATTCATTTAGAATTTGTTCATCTAAATTTATTTTTAAATGACGGAGTTTTCTAGTTAAAATCTCTTTACCTTCTAAAGCAATTTCCTTTTGATTTTCTTTTAATGCAGATTTTATTCTAGCTCTTGCTCTAGCAGTCTGAGCTATTTCTAACCATCTAACATTCGGTTTTTGATTTGAAGAAGTAATAATTTCAACTTGATCTCCACTATTTAAAACATAACTAATAGGTACTAATTTTCTGTTTACTCTTGCTCCTCTACAATGATATCCAACTTGAGTATGAATTGCATACGCAAAATCTAATGCTGTAGCATCTTTGGGTAAAGATTTTAAATCACCATTAGGAGTAAAGACATAAATTTCTTTAGCAAATAGATTTAATTTAAAATCCTCTAAAAAATCTACAGCAGATGCATCAGTGTTTTCTAACGATTCTCTTAATCTGTTTAACCAACCTTCTAATCCGCTTTCCGATTCTTTACTATCTACTTGTTTATACTTAAAATGAGCTGCATAACCCTTTTCTGCAATTTCATCCATTCTATCAGAACGTATTTGTACTTCAACCCAATGACCTTTTGGGCCCATAACTGTTGTATGTAATGACTCATAACCAGTTGATTTTGGCTGTGTTATCCAGTCGCGAAGACGTGATGGATTTGGCTGAAAGTGATCTGTAATGATAGAATAAATTTTCCACGCATCAAATTTTTCACTTTTATCTTTTGATTTATAGATGATTCTTATTGCAAATTTATCATACACTTCATCAAAAGAAACATCTTGATTTATCATCTTTTTACGGATTGAAAAAATAGATTTTGTGCGTCCTTTTATAGTGAATTCAAATCCTTCATCTTCAAGTGATTTTCTAATGATATCAGAAAATGAATTAATATATTCAGTTTGTTTTTCTTTAGATTCCTGAATTTTATTTAAAATATCATCATAAACCTCTGGTTCTGTATATTTAAGACCTAAATCTTCTAATTCACTTTTGATATTAAATAATCCTAAACGATGTGCTAATGGAGCATAAATATACAATGTTTCAGAAGCTATTTTTAATTGCTTATCAGGTGCCATAGCATCCATTGTAAGCATATTGTGATATCTATCAGCAATTTTAATAAGAATTACCCTAACATCTTCGTTTAATGTGAGTAACATTTTTCTAAAATTTTCAGCTTGAATTGAGGTATCTATATCCTGATTTAGATTAGAAATTTTAGTTAAGCCATCTACTATTTTGGCAACAGTTTCACCAAAATTTAGTTGAATTTCATCCAGAGTATATTTTGTGTCTTCAACTACATCATGTAATAAAGCAGCAATAATTGATGTAGCACCTAATCCAATTTCATAGGCAACTATTTTTGCAACAGCAATTGGATGATAAATATAAGGTTCGCCAGTTTTTCTACGCTGATTACTATGGGCTTCTACAGCATAATCAAACGCTTTTCTAATAGCTTTTTTATCTTTATCACTTAAAGTTTGATAAGAACCTTTAAGTAAATCTTTATATCTAATTGCTATTTCTTTATTTTCCTCTTCTATGTCTATTTTATACTGCATACTCTAAATTTACACAATTATTTAAAGAAACAATGGTAGGAGAGAAAAAATCAATTCAAGTTTTTGTAACGTTGTAATAGTGTTGGATGAGAATAATGATAATACACATACCAACTATGTGGTGTTAAATTACTTAAGTTATTTTTAGATAATTTCTTTAATCCATTTATCAAAGCAATTCCCAATCCAAATTTATTGGCAAAATTATCGGCTTGATATTCAAATTTTCTAGAAATAATATTATTGATTAATCCGGTCACTTCAGAAATAGGGGTATATAGGAGTCCAAAAGCTATTAATCCGATATGAAAATTTGGAATTGAAACTCCTAAAGCTTGCGCTAATAATTCATTATTAATAAAAATAGACAATAAATAAAGTGTAAACGCAGTAATAATGGTTCCAACAATAAAATTATAAATGATGTGTTTATGTTTGTAATGACCAACTTCATGTGCTAATACAGCCACAATTTCTTGGGTTTCTAAATCATTAATAAGTGTATCGTATAAAACCACCCTTTTTTTAGAACCAAATCCAGCAAAATAGGCGTTGGCTCTAGTACTTCTTTTGGATCCATCAATAACAAATAACTGATCTAATTTAAAACCTGCTTTTTTTACAAATGTTTCTAAGGAATTTTTTAATTCTCCTTCTTCAAGCGGTGTTTGTTTATTGAAAAGTGGCACAATTAAAGTGGAATAAAACATATTCATAAAAACTGAAAATACTGTAATTAAAACCAAAGCATAAATCCAGAAATTGGTGCTAAATTGATTGTAAAAAAGTATAATTATATATAAAATAATTCCACCAATAATAGTAGATAGTAGTATTCCTTTAATTTTATCGATAAAAAATAATTTCTTTGTGGTTTTGTTAAAACCAAATTTTTCTTCTATAACAAAAGTTCTATAATAGGAGATTGGTGTTGTTAAAATTACACTTCCAATTGATAATATTCCAAAAAACAGTAAAGAAATCAAAGTCTCATTTGTGGTAATATTTCTAGCAATTTTATCAACAAAAGCAAATCCATCAAAAAATAAAAATCCAAGAATTGTAATAAAGGAAATTACAGAGATTAACAATGAAAAATGATAGGTTTCTTTTTTATAATTTTGTGATTTAAGATATTGTTCTTCATCATATACCTCTTTTAATTCATTTGGAATTTCATCTGTAAAATGCTGAAAATTAAGATAATCTAACCATTTATCGAAAATAAAATTTAAAACTAGAATTCCGATAATACTAAAAAATACAATTGTTGAAGTCATTTATTAATTTGGAGTTAAAACTCGTCGTGAGGTTTTGTAATATTTTTTCCAGTATGTACTATCTATAGATGATTTTGTTACCCCTAATTTTGTAGAGCTATGCATAAAAACCCCATCACCTAAATAAATTCCAACATGACTGTATCCTGGTGGTTTAAAAATCACTAAATCGCCAATTTGCAGCTGATCTTTTGAAATTTCTTCGCCAACACTTATCATTTCACGTGATGAACGAGGCAGTTTTATTTCAAATAGGTTTTGAAAAACAGTACCTACAAATCCTGAACAATCAAATCCTTTTTCACTTCTTCCAGCGTAACGATATTTTACATGGTCATACTTTTCAAATTGTTGTTCTAAAATTTCTTGAAAAGTAATCAACTTTAAAGAGTCTATTTTAAATTCAACTATAGAATCAGAAACTACCTTACAACTAGTTGATTTTGCGGATGTAACCGTAAAAGCTAAACATAAAACAATAAGTATATAGTATCTTTTCAAACCTTAATAATAATTTCGTTGTCTTTTTGCTTCAAAAATAAGAATTGCTGCTGAAACTGACACGTTCATTGAGTCAATTTTTCCACTCATAGGAATAATTATATTTTGATGCGAGTTTTTTAACCACTCATCACTCAATCCTGTTGATTCTGTTCCAACTACAATTGCACTAGATTTTGTAAAATCTACCGTATGATATGGAATAGCTGCTTTTAATTCTGCACAATAAATATTTATTTGATGTTGTTTTAAAAACTCAATTATTTCATTTGTAGTTCCAAAAGCTATTTGGTTGGTAAAAACAGCACCAACACTTGAGCGAATGATATTTGGGTTATATAAATCTGTTTTTGGATTTGCAATAATAACTGCATCCAAATTAGCTGCATCTGCAGTTCTTAAAATTGCCCCAATATTTCCTGGTTTTTCAGGTGCTTCTGCAACTAAAATCATAGGATTTTTAGAATTAAATTTTAAATCTAATAATTGATGATTCTTATTAAAAGCAATAGCCAAAACACCTTCTGTTGTTGTTCTATAAGCAAGCTTTTGGTATACATCCAATGATATTTCTATCAAATCTGTGTTGCTATCATTTATATTAAAAAGTTGTTCAAACTCAGTTTGAGAAATAATTTGCGAACAAAACATCAATGATTTTAATTGATAATTTCCTTTAATTGCTAACTGAATTTCTTTTATACCTTCAATAATAAATAT
>JAUYUF010000147.1 GCA_030694835.1 Flavobacteriaceae bacterium
TAGATTCAGAAATGTCGGGAGAAACTCAACCGATGGTTAATATCTTCATGAACAAAATGAAAAATGAAGGTTTCCGTAAGATGATTAGTGAAGAATTTGCGCAACATACCGATGCTTGTATAGATGATTTTCTTCATGGAAATTTTAAATCATTATTTGGAAATGTGAAAAAATTATCTACAGTTGCATTAAATCATTTTAAACCTATGATTCCAGAACAATTTAGAGGAATTTGGAAACAAGGAATCGATTCTAATGACTATTATTTAAAGCTATGTGGCTCAGGTGGTGGTGGATATATTTTAGGTTTTACAGAAGATTTTGCTAAAACAAAAGAATTGCTAAAAGATTATAAACTGGAATTAGTTTATAGATTCTAATAAATTTTTCAATTTGCAACACTCAAATTATAGCGGAAATTCTAAAGATTTTCCATTGTATTATAAATTTTTGAGTCTTCTTTCAGTAGTTAGAGGATACAATATTTTTATTGTAGTTATTGCACAATATTTAGCAGCTATTTTTATTTTTTCTCCTGAAAAATCTTTACGATTTGTATTACTTAATTTACATTTATATTTTACAGTTTTAGCTACCATTTGTGTAATTGCTGCTGGCTATATAATCAATAATTTTTACGATTCAGAAGCAGATTTAATCAATAGACCCTTTAAATCGAAATTAGATAGAATCGTTAGTCAAACTACTAAACTTAAAATATACTTCTTCCTTAATTTTGTAGGAGTTTTAATTGCTTATTTAGTTTCATGGCGAGCTGCATTATTTTTTTCAGCCTACATCTTTATGATATGGTTTTATTCACATAAATTAAAAAAATTTCCATTAACGGGGTTGATTGTAGGTGCCATACTTTCTATCACTCCATTTTTTGCCATTTTTGTTTTTTATAAAAATTTTTCTGAAGTTATTTTTATTCATGCAGCTTTCTTGTTTTTTATTTTGTTGATTAGAGAATTGATAAAAGATTTGGAAAATTTAAAGGGTGATTTAGCTCAGAATTATATTACAATTCCAGTAAAATACGGAGAATATTTTACAAAATTATTAATTACAGTGTTGGTTTTCTTAACCATAAATCCTATTTATTTTCTTTTTAAATATCCAGAAATAGGTAAAATGAGCTATTACTTTTTTGGAGCCATGGGAGTTTTGTTAGGATTTTTGTTTTTCCTTTGGAAAGCAAATCAAAAAAGACATTATGTGCTCTTACACAATGTACTCAAGCTTCTTATTTTGGCTGGAATTTTTAGTTTAACATTAGTAGATACTTCTGTAATAATTGAAAAATTACTTGCTATTTAATTAATTTTCATAGTTATCTGATATTTAATTTGTTGCTAATTTCAAAAAAAACAAAAATCATTTTAATAATTCCATAAATAAGCTATAATTTTGCAGCACAAATTTGTTAATAAATCTAAAAACAAACATTTATGAAATCAAGTAGAAACTCGTCGGGAGGACGACTTTTTGATAAAAAAAAATCATCCCCGAAAACAGAAAAAAGAACTATTAAAAAAGGGGCAAGTAAGCCTGATAATAAGAAGGAAGATTTTAAACCTAAACGTAAAGTTGCAATTACTAAAAAATCTACTGATAGCTTTTCAAAAGAAGCTAAACCTAAATTTGAACGCTCTAAATCTACTGACAGTTTCTCAAGAGATTCTAAACCTAAATTTGAGCGTACTAAATCTACAGATCGTTTTTCAAAAGACTCAAAACCACGATTTGAACGCACGAAATCTTTAAAACCAATTTTCAGAACAGAAAGTGGTGCGCCATCAAAAACATCAAAACCAAAGACCGTTAAAAAAGTTTCAGAAACTGAATTCAGATTAAACAAATACATTTCTAATGCAGGTGTTTGTTCTCGAAGAGAAGCTGATACTTATATCAAATCTGGAAATGTTACAGTTAATGGAACTGTGATTACTGAAATGGGTTATAAAGTACAGTTAAATGATGTAGTTAAATTTGACGGAGTTTCATTAAATCCGGAAACAAAACGTTATGTTTTACTTAACAAACCAAAAGGTTTTATTACTTCTATGGATGATGAAAAAGGACGTAAAATTGTGACTGATTTAATAAGAACTGCATGTAAAGAGCGTATTTATCCAGTAGGTCGTTTGGATAGAAATACAACAGGTGTTTTGTTGTTTACAAATGATGGTGAATTGGCTAAAAAATTGACACATCCAACAAGTAATGTATCAAAACTCTACCAAGTTACCTTAGATAAAAATTTAAAAATTGCTGATTTTCACAAAATTGCTAATGGATTTAGAATGGAAGATTTTGATGTAACGGTTGATGATATTTCTTATATTGACGGTGAATCTAAAAATCAAATTGGAGTAAAAATACATTCTGGAAGAAACAGAATTATCAGAAGAATTTTTGAACATTTTGAATATGACGTCATTAAATTAGATCGAGTAGTTTTTGCAGGATTAACTAAAAAGAATATAGCTCGTGGTATTTGGAGACATCTAACTGAACAAGAAGTTATTAATTTAAAAATGATTTAGGGGTTTATCAATAATAATTTAAAAAAAATCCAATTAATTCAAAGAAAGTAATTAATTAATTTTTTTATATTTGACCCGACATCAAGATATTTAAAGAGAAAATAAATTTCATA
>JAUYUF010000032.1 GCA_030694835.1 Flavobacteriaceae bacterium
ATTGAAACAACACCTTCAACTAAATTATATAGAATTGTTATGATAGCAAGTAAAAGCGCCCCATTATATAAACTACTTTTATTATTGATCTCTATTTTTTCAACCATATTTTAAAGATACTATATTTGAAGTGTTTAAATAATTTAGGAACATGAATTTTGATGATAACGTTTTCCTATACTTAAACTTCATATGAGATTGTAAAAAAATCTTACTCATCAACACTCATTCGCGCTCGAGCAGTAATTGTTTGATTTGAAAAAGAATGGTGTAAATATTTTAAATATCCAACGATACCAACCATGGCAGCATTATCAGTTGTATATTCAAATTTTGGAATGTAGGTTGTCCAGCTGTATAATTCCTCACTTTCTTTTAAAGTTTTTCTGATTTCTGAATTTGCACTTACACCACCTGCAATGGCAATATGAGTTATACCGGTATGTTTAACTGCATTTTTAACTTTTTCCATCAAGATTTCAACAATAGTTCGCTGAACAGATGCGCAAACATCATTTAGATTTTCTTCTATAAATTGAGGATTTTCTTTTACTTTTTTCTGAATAAAATACAGAATTCCGGTTTTTAATCCACTGAAACTAAATTCTAAATCACCAACTTTAGGTTTTGAAAATTTATAAGCATTCGGATTTCCGAATTGAGCATATTGATCAACTAAAGGTCCTCCAGGATAAGGTAATCCTAAAATTTTTGCTGTTTTGTCAAAAGCTTCACCAACGGCATCATCAGTAGTTTCACCTAATATTTCAAATTCAAAATAGTTAGTAACTTTAACTAATTGTGTATGTCCTCCACTAATAGTTAAACAAATAAAAGGAAAGGGTGGAATTTTTTGGTTTTCATCTTCAATAAAATGAGCTAAAATATGTGCTTGCATATGATTAACAGCAATCAAAGGAATATCTAATGACAATGCCATCGATTTTGCAAATGAAGTGCCTACTAAAAGAGAGCCCATTAGGCCTGGTCCGTTTGTGAAAGCAATAGCAGATAACTGATTTTTATCAATATTAGCCTTTTGTAATGCTTGGTGAACAACTGGAACAATATTTTGTTGGTGAGCTCTTGACGCCAATTCTGGCACAACTCCTCCATAAGCCTCATGAATTTTTTGTCCTGCTACAACATTAGAAAGTACTTTACCGTTATAAATGATAGCAGCACTTGTATCATCGCAAGAAGATTCAATGCCTAAAATATAGAGATCCTTTATGCTCATCAATTTAAAATAAAGCGTTAATATTGTGTAACCGTTTACAAAGGTAGAAGTTATTAGACGAATAAAAAAAATAGCAGTACGATTGGTTGTTTTTACCATTTTGTGCTTAGGAGCATTAAGTATGATGTTGATGATTCCTAGGGTGCAAACCGTATTGGCACATTGGGTTATGAATCAGATAAATGCTGATTTTAAAACTGAAATTTATGTTGATAAAGTTGATCTTTCTACTATAGGAGTTATAAAACTAAAAGGAGTTGAAATAAAAGACCATCACCAAGATTCTATGGTGTATGTTAAAAAACTCACTACAAATATTGTAAGTTATAAAAAACTAATAAACGGTAACTATGATTTTAAAAACGTTTTATTAGAAGGATTGTTTCTAAAAGTTAAAGTTTACAAAGGAGAAACGGATGATAATTTTTCTCATTTTTTAAAGTCTTTTGATAAGCCTTCAGATAAAAAAATAAAAAAAGAATTTTTATTAATCGCTTCCATAGTTCAAATAAATAAGGGTGAAATTTTTATAATTGATGATAATAATAGTAAGCCACTAAAAGCATTTTTTAAAAAGGTAAATGGAACCTTAAATAATTTTAAAATTAAAGGTCCAAAAGTATTTGCTGATATAAAAAGATTAGAATTAATAGATAATAATACCATTGAAATTAGTGATTTAACTGCTAAATTTAGTTATAGTCCTGAAAAAATTGAACTATTAAATGCTGAATTAAAAACACCAACTTCAAACATTAATGCCGAGTTAGTTTTTACATTTAAAAGAGAAGATTTGCGCGATTTTAACAATAAAGTTAGAATCAATGCAAATATAAAAGATGCCTCTATTTCATTAATAGATGTTAGGAAGTTTTATATAGAACTTGGCGATAATGATCAAATGCAAATTTCGACTCAAATGAGTGGAACTTTGAATAATTTATTTTTGAATGATTTTAAATTGAGATCTTCATCTAATGCAAAAGTAGTTGGAAATTTAAATTTAATTAACAGTTTTGACCGCGAAAAACCATTTCAATTAAATGCAGAATGGCATGAATTAGAAACTAATTATCAACATCTTTTAAAATTATTACCCAATATTTTAGGAAAATCTTTGCCTGCTGAATTTCAAAGTTTGGGGCAAATCAATTTACATGGAAATACAATATTGACTAAAAAGCAATTAAATGGAAATGTATTTGTTTTGACTGATATAGGTGAAGTTGTTGCAGACGGTATTTTAAATAATATTGATCAAATTGAAA
>JAUYUF010000036.1 GCA_030694835.1 Flavobacteriaceae bacterium
GTTCTTTTGATAAAAAAGGATTATTTACAAAAAAAAGAGGCATATTACAATCTATGGTAATCAAACCACCATTGGATATAGACTATGAAAATGAAGCTGTTGAAAGTATCATAGAAAAAATTGAATTTGCAATAGAACAACATCCGTCTTTTTTAAAGGTTGTACCTATTGAGGAGTATGTTAAAAGTGAAGAAGAACTTAATAAGAAACGTGATTTCTGGAAATCCTATTAAAATTTTATTTTTTAAGATTTCTCTCTCTTTTTCTATAACCATTATCAATAGTTTTTATATCTTTATCGCAAAAACTTATACTAATGACTATAACACAACTTAAATACGTATTAGCTGTTGCTGAATATAGAAATTTCACTATCGCAGCTGAGCATTCTTTCGTTACTCAACCAACTTTAAGTATGCAAATACAAAAATTAGAGGAAGAGCTTGAAATTCAAATTTTTAATCGAAATAAAAAACCAATAGCAATAACAGAAATTGGTCAAAAAGTAGTTGATCAAGCTAAAACTATTGTTAATGAAAGTAACCGATTATCTGATATAGTAGATCAGCAAAAAGGTTTTATTGGAGGTGATTTTAGAATTGGAATAATTCCTACTATAACTCCAACTCTTTTACCCATGTTTTTAAAAACATTTTTAAAAAAATACATAAAAGTTAATTTAATAGTAGAGGAATTAACTACTCAGGAAATCATTAAAAAATTAACAGATGGGCATTTAGATGCTGCAATAGCAGCAACTCCTTTAGAAAACGATAATATCAAAGAGAAAATTTTATATTATGAACCATTTGTAAATTTTATTCCTGAAAACCATCGATTATTTAGTAAGCAAAAAATTGATCCTTCAGAATTAAATATTGATGATATTTTACTGTTAAGAGATGGTCATTGTTTTAAAGACAGTATTATCAATTTATGTAATATTTCTCCTTTAACTAATAAATCAGGATTTCAATTTCAAAGCGGAAATTTTGAAACACTTATTAAATTATCAAAAGAAAATATGGGAATGACATTACTTCCTTATTTAACAACTTTTGATTTACATGAAAGTGATAAGAAATATTTAAGAGAGTTTAATGATCCAATACCAGCTAGAGCTGTAAGTATAATTCATCATAAATCTCAACTAAAAATGCAATTAATTGAAGCTTTAAAAACTACTATTGATGGTGTAATTAGAGGAGCAATTGCTTTTCACGATGTAAAAATTATAAGTCCATTACAAAAAACAAAAGGAGTTTAATAAACTCCTTTTTTTATTTTTCTATAATTGAAATACATAAGTAAAGTTGCGGTTTATCTTTAGTAAACTCAAATAACCAAATTTTTAATTCATTTAATTCAAAAGGAAGTAAAATTTGAACCGCTTTAGACAATTCTCTACAAAATAACTCAACATCAAAACTCACTCTTTCTAAAATTGTTTTAGTGTAATCGTAAATTGCTCTTGCCATTTATTTGCTAAATTAGACTTACAAAGGTTATAACGTAAATTATTTCAATTTATTATAGGCTATTTACTTTTTCAACAAGAGAATTTGCAATAGTTTCTAAATCCTTTCTTACTAAAGCAAAATGATCTTTTTTGTTTTCAATCTTTTTTTGATTTACTCTTGCAATTAATTGATCATAAGAAGTAAATGCTTCCTCTACAACAACTTGAGACGCTTTTGTATCAGCTTTAGGATTATACATTTCCCATAAATATATTGCATCAACAACATCACCTAAAACATAATTAATGTCTTTCTTTAAATTTTTTACACTTGCCATAATTTTATTTTTATGGCGCAAATGTAGTACATTTTAATAAATATTTAATGTAAATTTCTAAGAATTTATTTAAAGCAATTAGTTTACTTTTAAAGTATTAATGAATTAACTAATAGATTTTGATGTTATAAATTACTATAGAAATAAAAATATTTTATAAACTATTTTAAATGGATTGTGTTATTTTTGTAGCACAATCTACTAAAATTGAATCTTGAAATGAAAATATTTATCCAAAATTTACCAAAAGCAGAATTACATCTTCACATCGAAGGTACTTTTGAAGCTGAGTTGCTGTTTAAAATTGCGCAACGAAATCAAATTAAACTTCCTTATAATTCAGTTGAAGAATTGGCTGAAGCTTATCATTTTAATTGCTTACAAGATTTTTTAGACATCTATTATCAAGGTGCAGGAGTTTTATTATATGAACAAGATTTTTATGATTTAACTTATAGTTATTTAACAAAATGTGCTGAACAAAATGTTAGACATACTGAAATTATGTTTGACCCTCAAACCCATGCAGACAGAGGAGTTTCTTTTGAAACTATAATAAATGGAATTTCTCGTGCAACTGCAGATGCAGAAAAGAATTTTGGTATAACTTCTTTTTTAATCATGAGTTATTTAAGACATTTATCTGAAGAAGAAGCTTTTAAAACCTTGGCTCAATCTATCCCTTTTAAACATCAAATTAAAGCTGTTGGTTTGGATTCTTCTGAAAAAGGAAATCCACCATCTAAATTTCAAAATGTTTTTAAAGCTTCTGTTTTAGAAGGTTACATTCCTTTAGCACACGCAGGGGAAGAAGGAAATGCTGATTATGTTTGGGAAGCGATTGATTTATTGGGAATTAAACGCATAGATCATGGAAATAATTCACTTCAAGATGAAAAATTAGTTACTGAAATTATCAAACGAGATTTAGCTTTAACAGTTTGTCCGCTATCTAATTTGGCTTTAAAAGTAGTAGATAATTTGAAAGATCATCCGCTTAAAAAAATGATGAATTTAGGGTTAAAAGTCACCATCAATTCTGATGATCCAGCTTATTTTGGAGGACAAGTAAATAAAAATTACGAAGCAATTCAAGTGGCTTTAAATTTAACTAAAGAGGATTTATATCAATTGGCTAAAAATTCATTTGAATATTCATTATTAGATGATTTAACTAAACAAAAAAATATTCAAGAACTAGATAAATACTATCAATTAAATTCATAAGAAAAATCCCGATATATATCGGGATTTTCTTTTAGTCATGTTTCTTTTTCTCCTCTTGTTTCGCCTTTTTCTCCGCTCTTTTTTCCTTTAGCGTTTTTTCAGAAACTTTCTTAGGACTATTTTTTGATGGTGATTTTTCTTTACCCATAATTTAGTTTTTTAGATTCATAAAGATATAAAAATTTATATTAGTCTCCTGAGTAAGTAACAAAATTTCTTGGAGTTTCATATAATGTAATAGTTAAATCTAAATTGATATCAATTTTAGATCGTAGTTTATTCCAAATTACTACAGATATATTTTCAGCAGTTGGATTTAATGTAGAAAACTCTAACAATTCTTCATTAAGATTTTTGTGGTCAAAAGCATCTATAATTTCTGAGTTTATAATTAATTTTAATTCTTTCATATCCATTACAAATCCTGTTTCTGGATGAATTGATCCTTTAACGCTCACTATTAATTCATAATTATGTCCATGATAATTTGGATTACTGCACTTTCCAAAAACTAAAGTATTTCGTGCATCTGTCCAATCACTATTATATAATTTATGCGCAGCATTAAAATGTGCTTTCCTACTTACAGTCACATTCATTTTCTAACTATTTAAATAATGATAAAAGTTGTCAAAAATAATTTTAAACCAAGCTGTATATTGATCAGGATTGATAAATATATCATTTTTCACATCTTCTAAAGTCATCCATTTATAACTTTCAACTTCATCTTTATTTATTTCAGGATTATCATCATAATAACCAATCATAATATGATCAAGTTCATGTTCAGTTAATCCATTTTCAAGTTGGACGTTATAAATAAAAGAAGTCACTTCCCTTAATTCACAAACAAATCCCATTTCTTCTTGCAATCTTCTTTTTCCTGCTTCTATATTGCGTTCTCCATCTCGCTGATGACTACAACAAGTATTGGTCCACAACAAAGGTGAATGGTATTTAGATGCTGCCCTTTGTTGCAACATTAATTCACCAGCTTTATTAAAGATAAATACAGAAAAAGCTCTATGAAGCACACCTTTTTTATGAGCTTCTATCTTAGGCATCAATCCTATTTGTTCATCTAATTCATTTACTAAAATAACGAGTTCTTCTGCCATTTTTTTGATTTTAAACAAATTTACAAATTTTTATGCATTAAAAAACTTAATAAAATTATTGAGTTTTGGATATTAGAAGATTCATGTATCTTTGCACCTCAATTAAAAATTCATGAGTTTTTTAAAAGAAATACAACGCAGAAGAACCTTTGGTATAATTTCACATCCTGATGCTGGTAAAACAACATTAACAGAAAAACTATTACTTTATGGTGGAGCTATTCAAGAAGCTGGAGCTGTAAAAAGTAATAAAATTAAAAAAGGAGCTACTTCCGATTTTATGGAAATCGAGCGTCAGCGTGGTATTTCTGTTGCAACATCTGTTTTAGCATTTGAATATAAAAATAAGAAAATCAATATCTTAGATACTCCCGGTCATAAAGATTTTGCTGAAGATACGTTTAGAACCTTAACAGCTGTTGATAGTGTTATTGTTGTTATTGATGTTGCAAAAGGTGTTGAAGAACAAACAGAAAAGTTAGTTGAAGTTTGCAGAATGCGCAATATTCCAATGATTGTTTTTATCAATAAATTAGATAGAGAAGGAAAAGATGCATTCGATTTAATGGATGAAGTGGAACAAAAACTAGGTTTACGAGTTACTCCATTAAGTTTCCCCATTGGAATGGGTTATGATTTTAAAGGAATCTATAATATTTGGGATAAGAAGCTAAATTTATTTTCACCTGATCAAAAACAAAAAATTTCATCAGGAATTGAATTTACTGATATAGAAAGTAAAGAACTCGAACAATTTGTAGGCCTAAAATCAGCAAACAAACTTAGAGAAGAATTAGAATTAGTTTATGAAGTTTATCCTGATTTTAATAGAGATGAATATTTAAATGGTGATTTACAACCTGTATTTTTTGGTTCTGCATTAAATAATTTTGGAGTAAAAGAATTGTTAGAATGTTTTATCGAAATTGCCCCTACCCCACG
>JAUYUF010000148.1 GCA_030694835.1 Flavobacteriaceae bacterium
CTATTTTAAATCATTTTATGATTTATTTTTAAAATCAAATGCTCAAAAAGAAGGTATCAGAAGTTATAAAAGAGTGGTTGGTTTGATGATTAATTATCAGCCTAAATCTAAATAAAATGTTAAAAAAATAACTTTTATACAGTATATAAACTCCTTATGTTATATTTATCCGCTTTAAATTATAGTTACGTATGAAAAAAATAATGTTATTACTGGTTGTATCCTTTTTTTCAGGAGCTTTATTTGCTCAAGAATACTTTCCTAAGAATGATGGAGTACATCAAAAAAACTCCAATTTTACTGCATTTACCAATGCAAAAATTTATGTTACTCCTACTGAAATAGTAGAAAACGCTACATTATTGATTCAAGATAAAAAAGTGGTGGCTGTTGGTACAAATGTTAAAATTCCAAATAACACTAATGTCATCGATTTAAAAGGAAAATACATTTATCCTTCCTTTATTGATATGTACACTGATTTTGGAATGGAAAAATTGCGGGCACAGCGTAATTTTTTTGCTTCACCTCAATATGATTCCAAAAAAGATGGATATTATTGGAATGAACATTTAAAACCAGAATTCAATGCTTTTGAAACCTTTAAATATGATGAAAAGAAAGCAGAAGAATATTTACAAGCTGGGTTTGGTGTAGTTGGAACTCATTTGCAAGATGGAGTTGCCCGCGGTACAGGTTTATTGGTTGCTTTAAATAACTTTGACAATAATAACACTAGATTTTTATCAAGTAAAATAACACAACATTTCGGATTTACACGAAGCGCTAATTCAACTCAATCTTATCCTTCTTCCTTAATGGGAATGATTGCATTGCTAAAACAATTTTATCACGATGCCAATTGGTATAAAAACGGAAATTCAACGGATAAAGATTTATCTATTGAAGCATTAGTAGCTAACCAAAATTTAATTCAAATATTTGATGCAGGAGATAAATTTAACAGTTTAAGAGCGGATAAAATTGGTAATGAATTTGGAATTAACTACCTATTAAAAGGTTCTGGAAATGAGTTTGAAAGTATACAAGAAATTAAAAATACTAATACTTCATTTATTATTCCTGTAAATTTTTCTGATGCATATGATGTAGCGGACCCATTTTTAACAAATCAATTAGAATTAAGCGATTTACGTAATTGGAATCAAGAACCATTTAACTTAAAGATATTATCAGATAATAATGTAAATTTTGCAATAACAACTGATGGATTAAAATCATTAAAATCGCTTAAAACTAATGTAATTAAAGCAATTCAGCATGGATTTGATAAAACTAGAGCTTTAGAATCTTTAACTACTATTCCGGCTAATTTATTGGGTAAACAAAATGAAATTGGATCATTAAAAGTAGGTTATTTAGCTAATTTTATTATAACATCAGGAGAAGTATTTGATGAAAAAACAACACTTTATGAAAACTGGGTTCAAGGTAAAAAGTTTGTTGTAAACGATTTTAATGTAAAAGATATTCGTGGCACTTACCTCCTAACCCTTAATAATGAAGAATATAAACTTAAAATTGAAGGAGAAATTACGAAGTTAAAATCTGATATTACAAAAGATTCTATTAAAATTACTTCAAATTTAAATTATACTGATGGTTGGATTTCTTTATTAATAACTAATAAAGAAAAAGATAAAACTACTTATACTAGAGTAACAGGTTTAGTTTCAGAAATAGAACATTTAAAAGGTGATGCAATCTTAGCAAATGGCAATACTATTACTTGGAATGCTAAAAAAATTGAAGATTTTAAAGAGAAATCAGATAAAAAAGAAGATAAATTTGTTCCAAAATTAATTCCTATAACCTATCCAAATACTTCATTTGGAACACTTGATAAAGCTGTACAAGAAAATATTCTAATTAAAAATGTAACGTTGTGGACAAATGAAAAAGAAGGTGTTTTAAGTAATGTAGATATTCTATTAAAAAATGGTAAAATTGCTCAGATTGGAAATAATTTAACGGATGCTACTGCTAAAATAATTGATGGATTAGGAAAACATGTAACTCCCGGAATTATTGATGAGCATTCACATATTGCTGCTTCACAAGGAATTAATGAAGGTGGACACAACTCTAGCGCAGAAGTTTCTATACAAGATGTGGTAAATTCTGAAGACATTAATATTTATAGAAATTTAGCTGGCGGAGTTACCATTTCTCAAATTTTACATGGTTCTGCCAATCCGATTGGTGGACAATCAGCTATTTTAAAATTGAAATGGGGCGTTTCACCTGATGAAATGTTATATCCAAATCAGCCTAAATTTATCAAGTTTGCATTAGGAGAAAATGTAAAACAATCAAATTTTAGAGCTACTAATCCAACTCGTTTTCCGCAATCAAGAATGGGAGTTGAACAAGTTTATAATGATTACTTTCAACGGGCTAAAGAATATGATTTAGTTTGGAAAAAGTATAATCAATTATCGACAAAAGAAAAAGCAAAAACTAAAGCTCCACGCTATGATATTGAATTAAATACCATTGCTGAAATTTTGAATAAAGACCGATTCATTACGTGCCATTCTTATGTTCAATCTGAAATTTCAATGTTGATGAATCTTACTGAAAAATTTGGTTTTAATGTAAGAACTTTTACACATATTTTAGAAGGTTATAAAGTAGCAGATATGATGAAATCTCACGGAGTTGGTGGTTCAACTTTCTCAGATTGGTGGGCTTATAAATATGAAGTTAAAGATGCTATCCCTTATAATGGTGCTATTATGCATGAACAAGGTGTAATGGTTGCTTTTAATTCTGATGATGCCGAAATGTCAAGAAGATTAAATCAAGAAGCTGCAAAAGCGGTTAAATATGGTGGAGTTTCTGAAGAAGATGCTTTGAAATTTGTAACGCTAAATCCAGCCATTTTATTAAAAATTGATGATAAAGTTGGTAGTTTAAAAGTTGGTAAAGATGCAGATATAGTTTTATGGAATGATCATCCATTATCTATTTATTCAAAACCTTTAAAAACTATTGTTGATGGAATAATTTATTACGATGTTGAAAAAGATGAAAAACTCCGTCAACAAAACAATGCTGAGCGTAATGAATTAATTAATTTAATGTTACAAGAAAAAAATAAAGG
>JAUYUF010000053.1 GCA_030694835.1 Flavobacteriaceae bacterium
GGAAAAATACGTTCAACACCAACAGTTCCAGACATTTTACGAATTGTAAATGTTTCAGTTGGTCCATGTCCGTTACGTTGAATTACAACTCCTTTAAAAAACTGCGTTCTTGTTTTCTCTCCCTCTTTAATTTCATAGTACACTGTTATAGTGTCACCACCTCCAAATTTAGGGAAGTCTTTTTTTGTAATAAATTCGTCGTGTACAAATTTAATTAAATCACTCATTTTCAATTATTTTATTGTTATGCTTAAAGCAACTTTCACGATGATCGTCAGAGGTTGGTTTAGCGATTGCAAATTTATAAAAACTTTTGGGATTTGAAACCTGTTTTACAAATAAAACTTTAAATCTTTAAAAAGAATTTAATAACTTAATCTTCCAATAAATCTGGTCTAATAAGTAGTGTTCTTTCAATCGCTTTTTGTGATCGCCATTCATCAATTTTAGCAAAATTACCAGAAAGTAATATATCGGGTACTTTATTTCCTTTGTAATCAGAAGGTCTTGTATAAACAGGTGGTGCTAATAAATTATCTTGAAAAGAGTCGGAAAGGGCAGAGGTTTCATCATTTAAAACACCTGGAATTAATCTAATAATACTATCACATAAAACAGCTGCGGCTAATTCTCCACCACTTAAAACGTAATCGCCAATAGAGATTTCTTTGGTAATGAATAAGTCGCGAACGCGTTGGTCAACACCTTTATAATGTCCTGCTAAAATTATTAAATTTTTAGTAAGTGAAAGTTGATTTGCCATTTTTTGATTTAGTGTTGGCGCATCGGGCGTCATATAAATGATTTCATCATAAGCACGTTCGCTCTTAAGTTTAGAAATGCATTTATCTATTGGTTCAATCATCATTACCATTCCAGACCCACCGCCAAACTGAGTATCGTCAATTTGTTTGTATTTATTTTTGCTATAATCGCGCAAGTTGTGAAAATGAACTTCTACAATTCCTTTATCAATTGCTCGTTTGATGATTGAATGTTCAAACGGACTTTTAATCAATTCTGGTAAAACGGTTATAATATCAATTCGCATAGGGCAAAGATAGAAATTTACTGTAAATGAGTAGCTTTTATCATTCGGTCTACTTCGTAAAAATCTTTTTTTAATTCGATATTTTTAAACTGGTAGTTTTTTAGGAGTTGAATCATTTCATTTCCTAAATATTGATTGATTTCAAAATAAAGTTGTCCATTTTTTGTAAGATGATTTTTCGCTAGTGATGCAATTTTATCATAAAAAATTAACGGATTTTCATCATCTACAAACAAAGCAATTTCCGGCTCATTGGCCAATACATTTTTTTTTATCAACTGTTTTTCTTGCAATCGAACATATGGCGGATTGCTGACAATAACATCAAATTGTTCTGAAAGTTTAGTTGTTTCTAGTATATTGATTTTTTCAAAATGAATAGTAATATTGTTTAATTCAGCATTTTTTTGAGCAACTTTTAACGCATCAGAAGAAATATCAAAAGCATAAACTTGGGCATGAGGATTATTTTTAGCCAGTGAAATAGCAATACAACCACTACCGGTGCCGATATCTAAAATTTTAATGGAATCTTTTGGCTGATTTTTACAATCATCAATAATCCATTGTACCAATTCTTCTGTTTCCGGACGTGGAATCAACACATTTTTATCGACTTTAAAAGTTAATCCGAAGAATTTAGTTTCACCTAAAATATATTGAATCGGAATCTCTTTTTTGAGCTGATTCAGTGCATTGTTAAAAAATAATAACTCCTCATTTTTTAATTCTATTGATGGATTTAAAGCGATATCAATTTGATTGATTCCGAAGTGTTTTAAAATAATCTTATAAAAACTTTCAATTTCTTGTAAGGGATAGAGATTTTTTAACTCATCTATAAATACAGTTTTATAAGTTTTTGCTAACATAAATTAATCTAATTTTTTTAGCATCCAAATGGGGCAAGAATAGTGACCGGTATCGCCCATGGGTTTGTCTAAATAATCAAAACCAACTTTTTGATAGAGTTTTTGAGCATCCGTCATATAAGGCATGGTTTCTAAATAACATTTTTCAAAACCAAATTCTTTGGCTTTCTCCAAACAAACTTTCATCAGTTTTTGTCCTATTCCTAATCCTCTAATTTTAGAAGAAAAATACATTTTTTGAAGTTCACAAACGTTACCTTCAAAGTTATCTAATTGTTTTATGCCCGCTCCACCGAAAACTTCTCCATCAACTTCGACAATAAAATAAGTAGCTTTTTCAATATCATAAGTTTGATACATCATGTCAAGTGCAACATCAGCATAAGCAGTTCCAACTTTTGGCACACCAAATTCAGTTAAAACATCACGAATTACTTGAGCAATTTTTGGATTGTCATCAATTGAAATTTCTCTGATTAAAACCTCTTTAGGATTCATATTATTATGTTATTTTTACGGGGTGAAGATACACGAAAAATATATAAATCGCTGTATTGAATTGGCGAAAAATGGACTTGGAACGACTTATCCAAACCCCATGGTTGGTTCTGTTATAGTTCATAATAATAAGATTATTGGAGAAGGTTGGCATCAAAAGGCGGGTGAACCTCATGCTGAAGTTCACGCTATTAATGCTGTCAAAAATAAAGAATTATTAAAAGAATCAACAATTTACGTGAGTTTAGAACCTTGCTCACATCATGGAAAAACACCACCTTGTAGTGATTTAATTGTGCATTCTAGAATTCCAAATGTGGTGATTGGAGCACTAGATACCAATAGTTTGGTGAGTGGGAAAGGTGTTGAATATTTAAATAAAAATGGCTGTAAAGTTGAAGTTGGTATTTTAGAAAAGGAATGTTTAGAATTGAATAAACGATTTTATACTTTTCACAATAAAAAAAGACCTTATATCATTCTTAAATGGGCAGAATCTAAAGATGGATTTATAGATATTGACAGAAATGTAAATTCTATTAAGAATGCAAAATCAACTTTAATTTCAAATTTATATTCTAGACAATTAGTGCATCAATATAGAGCAGAAGAACAAGCTATTTTGATTGGAACAGAAACCGCTATTAAAGATAATCCAAAGTTAGATGTAAGAAACATGATTGGAAACAATCCAATTCGGATAGTTTTGGATAAGTCATTAAGAATTCCGATTGAGTATCATATTTTTGATGGTTCAGTAAAAACAATTGTTTTTGTTGATAAAAATACTATAGTTAATCAACAATATTCAACTATTCCAAATCTGATTATTGAACCTATTAATTTTGAAGAGTCTGTTATTAAGCAGTTATTGAATGTTTTATTTAAACATGAAATTCAATCTGTTTTAGTAGAAGGAGGGAAGCAATTGTTAGATAGTTTTATAGCGCAAAATTGTTGGGATGAAGCTCGTGTTTTTGTTGGTGTGAATACGCTAGAAAATGGTATAAAAGCACCAAGAAT
>JAUYUF010000064.1 GCA_030694835.1 Flavobacteriaceae bacterium
GTTCTTCTAGAACCCCATAAAAATGGATAATCATACACAAATTCTCCTGCTTTAGAATAATCACCATACCGCTCTACTTCAGAACGGAAAGGTCTAATCATTTGTGAATGACAATTATTACAACCTTCTCTAATATAAATATCTCTTCCTTCTAATTGAAGTGGTGTATAAGGTTTCACATTTTCAATGGTCGGAATATTAGATTTCACCAAGAATAAGGGAACAATTTCAACCAATCCACCTATGGCTACAGCTACTGTAGTTAAAATAGTAAATAATACCGTTTTTCTTTCTAACCAAGAATGTAAGGCTTCACCTGCAACTCTAAATGAAGACACTGCTTTTAGTGGTGCAGCTTCAGCTAATTCATCTTCTACTGCTTGCCCTTTAGCAGCCGTTTTAAGTAAATTGTAGGCCAATAAAATAAAACCTGATACATATAATGTTCCACCAATAGCACGCATCCAGTACATTGGCAATATTTCGGTAACAGTTTCTAAGAAATTTCCATAAACTAAGGTTCCGTCTGGATTAAATTCTTTCCACATTAAAGCTTGTGTAAACCCAGCTATATAAAGAGGAATTGCATAAAACATGACACCCAAGGTACCTATCCAAAAGTGAATATTGGCTAGTTTTTTAGAATAAAGTTCTGTTTTGTATAATTTTTCTATCAACCAGTATAATATCCCAGCAGCCATAAAACCATTCCACGCTAAGGTACCAATATGTACGTGACCGACTACCCAATCTGTATAATGTGCAATAGCATTGACGCTTTTAAAAGACATCATTGGACCTTCAAATGTTGCCATACCATAACCGGTAATTGCTACAACAAAGAATTTTAATACCGGACTTTCTCTAACTTTATCCCAAACACCTCTCAACGTTAAAAGACCATTGATCATACCTCCCCATGATGGGAAAATCAACATAATAGAAAAAGCTGTTCCTAAACTTTGTGTCCACTCTGGAAGAGCAGTATATAATAAATGGTGAGGGCCTGCCCAAATATAAATGAAGATCAGTGACCAAAAGTGAATGATAGATAAACGATAAGAATAAATAGGTCTGTTGGCTACTTTAGGTATAAAATAATACATTAAACCCAAAACAGGGGTTGTTAAGAAAAAAGCTACGGCATTATGACCATACCACCATTGTATTAATGCATCTTGAACACCTGCATAAATGGAATAACTTTTAAAAGCAGAAACAGGTAATGCTAAATTATTGAAAATATAAAGTATGGCAACTGTAACGATGGTTGCAATGTAAAACCAAATAGCAACATATATGTGTTGTACCCTTCTTTTTAAAATTGTTCCGAACACATTAATGGCTAATACTACCCAAATTAATACCACTGCTATATCAATAGGCCATTCTAATTCTGCATATTCTTTAGAGGAAGTATATCCTAAAGGTAACGTTATTGCAGCAGCAACAATAATTAATTGCCATCCCCAAAAGTGGATTTTACTTAGTGTATCACTAAACATTCTAGCTTTTAACAATCGTTGTATAGAATAATACATTCCTAAGAAAATACTATTACCTACAAAAGCAAAAATGGCTGCATTGGTATGCAAGGGTCTTAATCTTCCAAAACTAAGCCATGAAATTCCTTCGGTTAGGTTTGGAAAAATAAATAGTAATGCTACTAATAGGCCTACAGACATTCCAACTATTCCCCAAAGAACAGTTGCCCAAAGAAACATTTTTACAATTTTGTTGTCGTAATAAAATTGTTGTTTATCCATTTTAAAATAATTTGGTTATTGATTTTTATTTATTGATTGATCTTTTTGAATATTTTTTTTTGATTTATCTTCATCTTCAAACAGCATTCTAACTGATGGGGTATATACATCCTGATATTGTCCTTTCTTAATATTCATCAAGAAAACTCCAAAAAAAATAATTGCAATAATAACACTTACTCCTATTGTAATATAAACTACTTCCATAATTAAAACTTATACATGATATCATTAAAATTAATTACTTTTTTTTATTGATGAAATTTGTTAAAACTGTAACATAAATAACGATTGATATTGAACTTAAAGGCATCAAAATTGCAGCTATTAATGGTGTTAATTGACCCGTAACTGCAAAATACAAACCTATAACATTATAAAGCAATGAAAATACAAAACTTGTTTTAATTATGGTCAATGTTTTACGCGAAATGTTCAAAAGTTCTGGTATTTTATTGATAATCTTTGCATCTATAATTCCGTCGGATGCTGGTGTAAATACATTTACATCATCAGAAACAGCAATTCCTATATTACTTTGTGCTAAGGCACCAGCATCATTAAGACCATCTCCAATCATCAATACTCTTTTCCCTTTATCTTGTAATTCCCTAACAAAGTTAAGTTTATCAATTGGTTTTTTATCAAATTCTAATTGAGTATTAGGAGGCAACATTTGTACTAATCGTTCCCTTTCACCTTCGTTATCCCCAGATAAAATTATCAATTCATATTTAGGGTATAAATCTGTAAATAACTGTTCAATTCCAACTCTATAGGTATTCTTCATAGAATAATATCCTTTAAGCTGCTTATTTATTTCAATATAAACTCTTGTTTCATTAATTTCATCTTTGTTTAATCCTATAAATTTTGCAGATCCAATTTTAAGATTGAATTCATTTATGTTTCCTTCGATGCCAAAACCTAAGACTTCTTTAAAATCCATTATTCTATCCTCAAAAATAGGCTCTGATATCGTTTCATAAATAATTCTACTTAAAGGATGATTTGAACTTCTCAACAATGTTTTTATAGCTCGCTTTTCATCTTCATTTAAATTAATATTATCAGTATTTATTTCTTTTTGTTGATTGGTAGTAATAGTACCTGTTTTATCAAAAATGATGGTATTAATTTTGGTGAGTGCTTCAATAACTTGAGCATTTTTAAGATAAAATCTATTTTTTCCAAAAATTCTTAAAATATTACCAAGTGCAAATGGAGTTGATAAGGCTAAAGCACACGGACAAGTAATAATTAACACAGCCGTAAATACGTATACAGCTTTAGAAACATCTACAAAATACCAATAAATTCCAGATGAAAAGGCTATTGTTAAAACAACAATGGTAAAGTATTTACTAACATTATCAATATGTGATTTAATGCTTTTATGAGTATCTTTTTGAAAAATGTCACTACTCCACAATTGTGTTAAATAACTTTGAGAAACCTCATGAATTACTTCCATTTCAAATAAACCATCTAATTGTTTTGCGCCTGCAAAAATTTTATCACCAGATTCTTTTTTTATAGGATAGGACTCTCCGGTTACAAAACTATAATCTAAAGTTGCATCACCATTGATCATTATTCCATCTACTGGGACTAACTCTTCATTTCTAATCAAAATTCTATCTCCTAATTTTAAATGCTGAACTTGTTTACTTTTTTCTTTTCCATCTTTATCAATAGTGGTGACAGCAATAGGAAAGTAAGATTTAAAATCTCTTTCAAAAGATAAATAATTGTACGTTTTCTGTTGAAATATCTTTCCCATAAGAAGAAAGAAAATTAAACCAGCAAGGCTATCAAAATATCCAGCTCCTACATCAAAAACTATTTCATAAACACTTCTCAAATACAAAGCTATAACTCCTAAAGTTATAGGCACATCTATATTTAATATGTTGTTTTTTAATCCTTTATATGCAGAGATATAATAATCTGTAGCCGAATAAAAAACAACAGGAAGAACCATTATAAAATTCATCCATCGAAATACATTTTTATATTTCTCTAACCAAAATTCTTGAATTTCAAAATATTCTGGAAAAGACAATAACATTACATTTCCAAACACAAAAGCAGCGATAGAAACTTTATAAATAAGTGCATTTGATACGGCTTTTTTAGTTCCTACAGAATCTTCTAGACTTATTTGAGGTTCATATCCAATTGAAGCTATAAACTCTACCAATTCCCTCAAGTTTACTTCAGCTTCTTTATAAGTAATTCTTAAAGTTTTTTGCGGAAAATTTACTAATGAATTTTTAATTCCTGAATTAAATCTATCTAGATTTTCTAATACCCAAATACAAGAACTACAATGAATACTTGGAATGTAGAATTCTACAACACAAGTTTGTCCATCGTAAAAATCTAAAATCTTTTCAACAATTTCAGGTGAATCTAAATAATTATATTTATTTTTGAATTCCTTTGGAATAACTCCCGGAGAACGTTCAAAATCATAATAACAATTAAGCTCATTCTGGTTTAAAATTTCAAAAACGGTTTTACATCCATTACAGCAAAAGAGCTTATCTTCAACTATATATTGCCTATCTTTTGTTTCCAACCCACAGTGAAAACAATTTTCATTTCCCATCAACTAAAAAAACTTATTAAATTAATTAATATTTTCATGTTTTAATATGATAAAAGTCATATTTTTTATATTTTTGTACCACAATTGAAACTTCACTATGAATAAATGTGAACATTGCCTTATCAAAGATAAGAATGCTTTGAAGATGCTAACTTATGGAGAATTAGAATGCTTTTCAAGACATAAGTCAACTATTTTAGTAAAAAAAGGAGAAAACTTAATGATAGAGGGAAATCCTGTTAATGGATTCTACTGTATAAAAAATGGAAAGTTCAAACTTACTAAACTAAATTCTAACGGTAAAGATCAGATTATAAGCTATATAAAAGAAGGTTATATAGTAGGACACCGGTCATTATTGTGCGATGAACCAGCTGGATTAACCGTTACTGCAATAGAAGATTCGTTTGCTTGTTTTGTTCCAAAAGACGATTTATTGTGTTCTATTAAAGAAAATCCTTCATTTGCTTTAGAACTATTAAAAAACATTTCACACCAATTAAATGAAGCCAATTGCAGTATAGCAAATATGGCTCAAAAAACGGTTAAACAAAGATTAGCTGAAACCTTAATTTTTTTAGAAGAACTATTTGGGGTTGATAAAAATGAATATATAGATGTAATGTTAACCCGAGAAGAAATTGCAAATACCTTAGGAACTGCAACTGAATCAGTAATTCGATTACTTTCTGGATTTAAAAATGACAATCTGATAAAATTGAAAGGAAAGAAAATTTTGATTTTGGATAGGCAAGCGCTAAAAAATATATCTGAAGGTTATTAATAAAAAAATCCCGCTAAAGCGGGATTTTTTATAAGCTGTATTTCTTACATCATTGAAGCGGCAACTCTTTTATAAATACCTTTTTCTAATTTCTCTCTAATAGATGAAAAAGCTGTAATGGTTTCATTTACATCTTCTAAGGTATGAGCAGCAGTTGGAATTAATCGCAATAAAATCATCCCTTTTGGTATTACTGGATATACTACAATAGAACAGAAAATTCGGTGATTTTCACGTAAGTCATGAACCATTGCCATGGCTTCAGGTATTTCTCCTTCTAAATAAACTGGTGTAACACACGTATTGGTTGAACCTATATTGAAGCCATTTTCTTTTAAACCATTTTGCAATGCATTAACATTTTCCCA
>JAUYUF010000071.1 GCA_030694835.1 Flavobacteriaceae bacterium
GAACTGATAATGTGCTAGATTCAGCCATCCAGCACGGAGTAAAAAACGTGGTTGTATTAAGTACCGATAAAGCTTGCTATCCTATTAATGCCATGGGTATTAGTAAAGCAATGATGGAAAAAGTAACCATTGCAAAAGGCAGAGCCTTAGGGAATAATGCTAATACTATTATTTGTTGTACCCGATATGGAAATGTAATGGCAAGTAGAGGATCTGTTATACCATTGTGGATAGATCAAATGAAATCAGGAAATGACATTACCATTACAGATCCCAATATGACCCGGTTTATGATGACCATGGAAGACGCTGTTGATTTGGTGTTACATGCATTCCAATATGGTAAAAACGGAGATTTATTCGTACAAAAATCACCTGCCGTAACTCTTGAGGTGTTAGCACAGTCGCTTATTGAATTGTATCAATTAAATCGAAAAATAAAAATGATTGGAACACGTCACGGAGAAAAATTATACGAATCATTAGTTACACGTGAAGAAATGGCTAAAGCAGAAGGTGTTAGTCTATATTATAGAATTCCTTGTGACGCACGTGATTTAAACTATAATCAATATTTTGTAGAAGGACAAGAAAAAATTGCAACGTTTGAAGATTATCATTCGCACAATACCTATCAATTAGATGTAAAAGAAATGAAGGAATTGTTAGGAAAGTTAGAGTTAATACAAGAGGATTTAAAATTGAAAAAATAAAAAGATGTTAAAAGTAATGACCATTGTTGGAACGCGCCCTGAGATTATTAAATTGAGTAGGGTCATGGCAGAGTTAGAGTTGCATACCAATCATGTATTAGTTCATACGGGTCAAAATTTTGATTATGAGCTAAATGAAATATTTTTTCAACAGCTAAATATCAAAAAACCTGATTATTTTTTGGACGCTGCTGGTTTAAATACCACAGAAACCATTGGAAATGTTATCGTAAAATCTAATGAGGTAATAGTTAAAGAACAGCCAGACGCGATTTTACTTTATGGTGATACCAATAGTTGTATGGCAGTTATTTCAGCCAAACGAAGAAAAATACCTATTTTTCATATGGAGGCAGGTAATCGTTGTTTCGATCAACGAGTGCCAGAAGAAATAAATCGTAAAATTGTAGACCATTTAAGTGATATTAATATGCCACTTTCTGAACACGCAAGAAGATACTTGATTGCAGAGGGATTAAAACCTGAAACAATTATTAAAACAGGTTCTCCTATGAAAGAAGTATTAGAATATCATAAACAAGCAATTGAAAACAATGATATTTTAGAGCGCGAAAACCTGCAAAAAGGAGCATATTTTATAGTTAGTACCCATAGAGAAGAAAATGTAGATTCGGAGATTAATTTCAATAACTTATTAGATTCTTTAACGGCAATTACTCAAAAATATAACAAAAAAGTTATTGTTTCTACGCATCCAAGAACCCGAAAAAAATTAGAAGACCTTGGCTTTGTAAATAGTAATGAATTGATTGAGTTTATGAAACCTTTTGGTTTTTTAGAGTATATTAAATTGCAAATGAATGCTTTTTGTGTTATTTCAGATAGTGGAACTATTACTGAAGAATCTTCAATTTTACATTTTCCAGCTATCACAATAAGACAAGCACATGAACGTCCAGAAGGTATGGATGAAGCTTCTGTTATTATGACTGGTTTGTCTAAAGAACGCATACTTAATTCCATTGATGTAGTAACATCTCATTTTGCTCTTGGTGTTGACACAATTCATACTATAAAAGATTATGAAGTAGATAATGTTTCAAAAAAAGTATTGAGAATTATTTTATCCTATACTGATTATATCAACAGAACTGTTTGGCATAAAGAAATTTAACTTAATGAAAAGAAAAAAAATAGTATTATTTGGAGCAACAGGGATGGCTGGTCATGTGGCATACTTCTATTTAAAAGCGACTGGAAAGTATGAAATTACAAATGTTGTATACCGCACCAAATTAAATGATGAAAGTATTATTTTAGATATCACCGATAAAGAGGCAACTGAAGCGTTAATCTTAAGTCTACAGCCTGATATTTTATTAAATTGTGTTGGTGTGCTTATTAAAGGCTCACAGGAGTTTCCTGATAATGCGATTTATATCAACGCCTATTTCCCACATCTTTTAGAGCGAATTGCATCCAGCATTAATGCAAAATTAATACATATTAGCACCGATTGTGTTTTTAGTGGTAAAAAGGGAAATTATGAAGAATCTGACGAGCGTGATGCTGACGATGTCTATGGAAAAAGTAAAGGCTTAGGAGAAGTAATTAATGATAAAGATCTTACAATAAGAACATCTATAATAGGTCCTGAATTAAAACAAAATGGAGAAGGCCTTTTCCATTGGTTTATGAAACAAAATGGAGTAATAAATGGATTTTCTAAGGCCTTTTGGAGTGGAGTTACTACTTATGAATTAGCCAAAGCAATAGATGCAATTATTGAACAAAATATTACTGGTTTATTACATTTAACAAACGGCGAAAAGATAACTAAATATGACTTATTATCATTGTTTAAAGAGATTTGGAAAGTAGATAAAGTTCAAATTAATTTAATTGAAGGTAAAAGTGTTGATAAAAGTTTAAACAGCACAATTAAAAATTTTAAATATAAAGTACCGTCATATAGAGAGATGATTCTATCTCAAAAAGAGTTTACTAACGATTATAAAGAACTTTACACACAATATCAATAAAATAGATGTGATGAAAAAGAAGGCATTGATCATTTGTGAAGCTTTTTATCCCGAAGATTTTATTATTAATGATCTGGTTTTAGAATGGAAAAAAAAAGGTTATGAATTTGAAGTATTAACCCGAACTCCATCCTATCCTTTCGGTAAGGTTTACGATGGATATATGAATAAAATATATCAGCAAACTGATTTCAACGGTATAAAGGTTCATCGATTCCCCGTAGTTCAAGGTTACCATAAAAGTGTACTTATTAAAATTATTAATTACATCAGTTTTGTATTTTGGTCTTGTTTAATAGGCTTGTTTATTGGCAGAAAATTTGATCGAATTTTTGTATATCAAACGGGACCCTTAACAGTTGCTCTACCAGCAATTATTATTAAAAAAATTTATGGAAGTTCTGTTACAATATGGACTCAGGATTTATGGCCAGAAACGGTATACGCCTACGGATTTAAGAAAAGAAAACTTCTGAAAATATTTTTAGATAAGTTTGTAAAATTCATCTACAAGAACTGTGATATTATTTTAGTTTCTTGTGAAGGTTTTATTCCTAAAATTCAGCGGTATGTTAACCATAAATCATTTTATTGGATTCCAAACTGGTCGTTAGTAGCATACCAACCAAATAGTAAAATAGAATTAAAAGGAAAATTTAATTTCACTTTTGCTGGAAATATTGGAAAAGTTCAAAATTTAGAAAATGTTATACTTGGTTTCGAATTATTTGTAAAAGATTACCCAGATGCTTTTTTCAATATTATTGGGGATGGTTCTAATCTTGAATATTTGAAAAAATTAGTATGTAAAAGAAAAATTGTAAATATTGATTTTTTGGGTAGAAAACCATTGTCAGAAATGTCAAATTATTACCATGCAAGCGATGTGTTAATTATTTCATTAATTAATTCTCCCATTTTTGAATTAACAATACCTTCAAAATTTCAAGTCTATTTAGAAACAGAGAAGCCAATAATGGCGGTTTTAGAGGGAGAAGTAAGTTCATTAGTTAATGAAAATAAAATTGGATTTACGGCAAAACCTAATGATGTTTTTGGAATTAGTTTACTTTTTAAGAAAATGCGAAAAATTCAAAGTCGTGAATTAATAGAAATTTCCATAAGATCGAAGAAAATAAAGGCAATTAAATTTTCCAGAAATGAACTTATCATTAAGTTAACTAGTGTTTTTTTTCTTGATAAGTTGTAAATAGATAGAAAATTAGGATAATTATAATACCCTGTTTCATCACAATTTTTGAAGTTAAAATATTATAAAGCAATTTTTAGAAATAAAATGCGTTAAATGTCTTATATAAAATGAAATGTTGACAGATGTTTTTTGTACTTTCGCCATGTTTTTATAATAAATAACCGTTAAAAAACAATGTTTGACAATTATCCGTTAATCCTTAAAATAATTTTTTTCTTTACAGGATCTTTTTTTATTACATATCTTTTAATCCCAAAGATAATTTGGGTTGCGCAACAGAGAAGATTATTAGTTAAGCCTAACAGAAGGAGCTCCCACCAAATAATCACACCAGCTTTTGGAGGAGTTGCTTTTTTTATAAGTTTTATAATTATGTATTCATTTTTAAGAAATGAGTACTTAATTTTTAGTAGTAACCATTTAATAGCCGCTATTGCAGTACTATTTGTAGCAAGTCTTAAAGATGATTTAGTTTCGACAACTCCTAGAGCCAAAATTGCTGCTCAGTTAATTGCGATTTCTTTTATATTTTTATCCAAAGAGTTTATAGTGAGCAATCTAAATGGTTTTTTAGGAATTTTTTACATTTCTCCATGGATAATAATGCCTATATTAATAATTTTCATGTTAGGAGTAATTAATGCGTTTAATTTGATTGATGGGGTTGATGGCTTAGCTACTTTAATAGGAATAATAATTATGATTTTTTTCGGATTCCTATTTTATAATTTAAATGAACCTCTATACTTTTTGATTACAATTATAATGTTAGGAATGTTAACTGCTTTTTTAAGGTTCAACCTTTCTACCAGATTAGAACGCAAACTTTTTATGGGAGATACAGGTTCTCTTTTTATAGGTTTTATAATTGTTGTTTTATCCATAAAGTTGTTTACAATTAATAGTGCTCAATTTGTAAATAACACATCTATAAAAACTGAAAACATACCAATATTAATTGTGAGTATATTGTTTATCCCTATTTTTGACACTACAAGAATAATATTATTTAGATATTTGAGTAATAAACATATTTTCCAACCTGATAGAAATCATATTCATCACATGTTAATTGATATAGGCTATTCTCATATTCAGACTAGTGTTTTGTTATCTATTTTATCTCTAGTTATAACTACATTGATTTATCATGTATCAACATTGCTAAATAGCTATTGGACCTTGACAATTTTAGTATTTATATATTTTTTAATTTATTGTTTCTTTTATTTTTTAAATAAAAAAATACAATCTAAAAATAAGATCATCATATAATAAATTAATATCTAATTAACTTAGCTACATATTTCCCAACAACATCAAATTCTAAATTTACATTAGTGCCTATTTTTAAACTGATGAAAGTTGGTGTTTTCGTAAGTATATGGAATAATGACAACACTAAATTCATTTTCATTGGAGTAAATAACTATTAAGCTAACTCCATTAATAGTGACAGAATCCTTTTCTATACTAAAATAATCTTGGTGTAGCGAGTTGTAGCTAAAAGTATATAACCAGCTTCCTATCTTTCTCAACAATTTTTGCACAAGTGGCTGTATAATCAACATGACATTAAACAATATAACCATTTAATAGAACCCCGACCATGATGGGTTCTAAGTTAATTTTAGAGCGAATAACGAGTTCCTCTAGATTAGTTTTCTCAAGGATTTCTTTAACAGTAATTACGGTAAATCCTAAATTTTCAATTTTAAAAACAGTTAAGTTGGTGCTATTATGCGCCAAGCTTTGGTCAATTTTTAATTCTGGAGTTAAATGACTTTCAGCGGATGTATATATATAAAAAAATCATCACCTTCATTGATTAGATTTTTGCAAATTCCAATACTTTCTATAATTCCTGTAAACATTTTAGTATATTTTGATTATTTTTGACTATTCAAAAGTAGGTACTGTGTTTACTATTGGTAATCCGCAAATGAAGTAATTATTATTAAATAAAATTAACAACAAAAATATTTATTTTTCAATTCTAAGATATCCTCGGTTTTTATTGAAGGGGATTATGTTTTATTGGCAAGGGAATGATTATTTGTGTTTGAAATCTTTCGACGGTAAATATAAAAATCGGATCTCATATTGTTTAAATTTATCTTGTACAGTTGGTCATGATTCGATAATTGGAAATTTTTCTTCAATTATGCCCTCAGTAAATATCTCGAGAGAAGTGACTATAAATGATAGTGTTTATATCGGGACTAAGATTAAAATAATAAATCAAATTGAAATTGGTAAAGATACAATTTTGGGTTCAGGGGCAGGAGTTTCTAAATCATTACCAGCTAAATGTATAGCAGTTGAAATTCCAGCAAAACAAATGAAATTTCATAAATAAATTAAAATTTACTTTTATTAATTTTATTTAGCAATTTTAAATGAATAAATCAAAAATATGGCTTTCTTCACCTCATATGGGAGGAAAAGAGCAAAAATACGTTCAAGAAGCCTTTGACACAAATTGGGTATCGCCTTTAGGCCCTAATGTTACAAGCTTTGAAAATTTGTTAAAAACTTTTTTAGGAAAAGATAAACAAGTCGTAGCTTTAAGTTCAGGCACTGCTGCTATTCATTTGGCTTTAATTGTAGCGGGAGTTCAACAAGGGGATGAAGTACTTTGCCAGAGCTTTACCTTTTCAGCATCTGCCAATCCAATTACTTATGTTAAAGCAACTCCTGTTTTTATTGATAGCGAACAAGAAACCTGGAACCTGTGTCCTGTACTTTTAGAAGAAGTTATCCAAGACCGAATTGCAAATGGCAAAAAGCCAAAGGCTATTATAGTGGTTCATTTATATGGAATGCCTGCGAAAATGGAAGAGATTAACAAGATTGCTCAAAAATATGAAATTATCTTAATTGAAGACGCTGCTGAGGCCTTAGGATCAAGCTATCATGGTCAAAAATGTGGGACCTTAGGTTCTTTTGGAATTTTATCTTTCAATGGTAATAAAATTATTACCACTTCGGGAGGAGGAGCTTTAGTTTGTAATAATGATATTGATAAAAATAAAGCCATCCTTTTAGCCAATCAGGCTCAGGATGAGGCTCCCCATTACCAACATTCACAAATTGGATATAATTATAAGATGAGTAATATAGTTGCAGGAATTGGAAGAGGTCAAATGGAAGTACTAGAGAAACGTGTTCATGCAAGAAGGGTTAATTTTGAGTTCTATCAAGAAAAGTTTATTGATCTACCGGAAATTCAATTATTGGCTGAACCAGCAGGTTTTTATGCCAATCGTTGGTTGAGTTGTATTTTAACACCTTCTTATGAAATCAGAGAAAAAATCCGCCATACTTTGGAAGAAGAAAACATAGAATCACGTCCTTTGTGGAAACCGATGCATCAACAACCAGTATTTGAAAAATACCCATCATATACCACCGGCGTTTCAGATGATTTATTTAAAAGAGGATTGTGTTTGCCTAGTGGTTCCAATTTAAGTAAAGAAGATTTGTTAAGAGTGGTTCAACAGGTTAAAAGCCAGTTTTAGGATATATTAGTGTACATCTTCAAACTAAAGTGGACTTTTTCTTAGCGAGTGTTTTCATTAGAACGAAACTAAATTATTATTCGTTATTTTCCAATTATTTTTCATTTTAAAATACATTCTTTTGCGATTATTTAAGGTTTGTTGTTTAATACGTTGTCTTTCTTTCAAAATAAGTCCCCCTCTACCAAAATAAACATCAGCCGGTGTGAGATTATGTAATGATTCATGATAGCGATGGTGGTTATAATGGTAGATAAACTTTTCCAATGCTTTTTCCAATTCTTCAGGTGTAAAAGTAATGATTGAGTTTTACTACATTTTTCATAGTGCGATGATACCGTTTAATTTTGCCTTGAATTTGTAGATGATTGGGTTTTCCATGAGCTTGTTCCATCTGATAATGTTCATGCAGATAAGATTTAAGTTCCCCTACTCTATAACAAGAGCCGTTATCCGATAACAGTCGAGGATGCTGTTTAGAGAGTAGCTTTGCTTTTACAATCGCTCTGTCAACCGTTCTTTAACATCTTCCACTTCATAGACGAGCAAAGCTCCCAATGTAAAATATATCTGCTGTAATCATCCAATACCGTACTCAGGTAATACCAACCCCATCCCAAGATTTTAAAGTAAGTAAAATCTGTTTACCACAGTTAATGAACAAAGGATGTTTTATTGGTAAATTCATCCGCAGCACTCAAAAAAATATGAGCTGGAGCCGTTATAAATCCTTGTGACTTTAAAATTCGATATTAAAATATAAAAGCCATGAATTTCATGGCTTTTATAATATTAAATATTGAGGTTTTTGATTTTTAAATAATCTACCAACCTCCACTGGCTCCACCGCCACCAAAACCACCGCCACCAAAACCTCCGCCACCAGATCCAAATCCACCTGATCCACCTCCACCACTTCGGCCTAAGCTACTTAATAAAATGGCTGTTAATAAACTGTCAGCTGCAGATCTGTTTTTATTTCCTTTATTGTTAAATGGATCACTCTTATTGTTTTTAGATGAAAAAGCAAATATGACTATAAGGATAATTATAACAATCAAGAAAAATGGAGGATTATCTCCTCGTTCTTTCTTTTCATACTTATTTTTATATTCACCTTTTAAAACTTGAATTATTGCATTTGTTCCTTTATCAATTCCGTTAAAGTAACTTCCAGCTTTAAATTCGGGTGTAATAATTTGACTAATAATTCTTTTAGAAAGTGCATCTGTTAATAAATGTTCAACTCCATAACCAGTTCTAATTGTCAATTTTTTATCTTCAGTAACAACCAATAAAAAAACACCATTATCTTCTTTAGCTTGTCCTATTCCCCACTGATGCGCCCATTCTGTAGCATATAATGCAATTTCTTCTCCTTTAAGTGTTGGTATAATAGCAACAACTACTTGAGTGGAAGTACTATCATAATACTGTATTAATTTTTGTTCTAAATGTGATTTTTCTGATGAAGATAAAATCCCAACCTCATCATAAACACTCGTTTGTTTTTCAGGTTTTGGAGGAATACTTAATTGTGCAAATATTAAATTAGATAGTAAGCTGAATAAAATAACTAAACTAAACAGAAATTTCTTTTTCATATTATCAATTAGAGATTTCATTAGAAAGTTCGTCCTTATCATCCGCATCATAAGGGAAAAATTCTTTAAGTTTTTCACCCATTTGCTTAACTACAACAGAAATCCCATCTGCATATTTTTCCTTTTTAAAATAATGAATTAGAAGATCTTTTTCAGCATTCCAAAAATCATTTCCTGTATGTTGATGAATTCCTTTATCACCAATAATGGCAACTTTTCTTGTTTCATATGCAATATAAATCAGAATTCCATTTTGAAATTTTGTTTCCTGCATATTCAACAGATAAAAAACCTCCTGAGCTCTCTCAATGGGAGGTTTTTCATTAGATTTTTCAATATGTACCCGAATTTCTCCAGATGTATTTTTTTCAGCATCTTTTATAGCATTAACTATTTGCTGCTCCTCTTTTGAACTTAAAATACTATCTTTTGTAAACATTTTAATGATATCAAATTTTAAAATGCAACTGTTGGAGCCACATCGCTTCCTTCTGCTGCTTTATATAATGGCAACTCTTTTTTATTGATAAAATTAGCTACAATGCTTGTTGGAAACTTAGTTACGTAAATTTTATAGGCTGCCGCTAATTCATTATAACGATTGCGCTCTACATTAATTCTGTTTTCAGTTCCTTCTAATTGAGATTGTAGCTCTAAAAAGTTTTGATTTGCTTTTAAATCAGGATAACGTTCAACTGTAACCAACAATCTAGAAAGTGCACCAGATAACCCTTGTTGAGCTTGTTGAAATTTAGCCATTTGCTCTTCCGTAATATTTGTAGGATCAATTGTTGTTTTTGTAGCTTCAGAACGCGCTTTAATTACACCTTCTAAAGTTTCTTGCTCGTGTGCTGCATATCCTTTAACAGTTGCTACTAAATTTGGGATTAAATCTGATCTTCTTTGATAAGAACTTTCAACATTAGCCCATTGTCCTAATGTAATTCCTTCTTTTTCAATGATTTGATTATTGATTCCAACAGCCCATTGAAATACTAAAAAAAGTAATAACCCAATTACTCCAAGGGTAATTAACACATTTCTCATAGTTTTAGTTTTTAAGTTTATAAGTGATTTTTAATTTTTAATAATTCTGCTTTAATTGATTCTAATTTGGAAATTATTTCATGATTCCCATGTAAGGATGGCGATTTTTCTTTCAATTTTTTCTTAGCACCTTCAATAGTAAATCCTTTTTCTTTTACCAAATGATAAATGATTTTTAAATTGGCCAAATCTTCGGATGTAAAAAGTCTATTTCCCTTATTATTTTTCTTTGGTTTCAGCAAATCAAATTCTTTTTCCCAAAAGCGAATCAAAGAAGCATTTACTTCAAACGCTTTGGAAACTTCTCCAATTTTATAATATCTTTTTTCTGGTAATTCTAAAAACATTAGTCTAAAGATTGTCCTTCAATTTCAGCTAATTTCTGCATAGCGGCAAATTGTTGTGGGGTTAAACTTCCGTAATAATAATTAATAGGATTTACAGGTTTCCCGTTTTTGTGCACTTCATAATGTAAATGAGGGCCTGTAGATCTTCCTGTATTTCCTACAAATCCAATTAAATCTCCTCGTTTTACTCTTTGTCCGGCTCTTACATTATAATTACTTAAATGGGCAAAAATAGTTGAATAACCATAACCATGATTTATTTCAATGTGTCTTCCAAAACCAGATACCGAGTTGTCTGCTTTTCTTACTACACCATTTCCAGTAGCATAAATAGGAGTTCCTGTTTTAGCAGTAAAATCCATTCCTTGATGCATTTTACGAACTTTGGTAAATGGATCTTTTCTCCAACCGTAACCTGAAGCCATTTGTTTTAAATGATCATTCCTAACTGGTTGTATGGCAGGTATTGAAACTAGTAACTGCTCCTTATTTGCAGCTAATTTTACAATCTCATCTAAAGATTTAGATTGAATATATAACTGTTTAGAAATAACATCCATTTTTTTGGCAACATCTGTAATCATCTTTGAATTATCAAATCCCTCTAAAGATTTATAACGATTTACACCTCCAAAACCAGCTTTTCTTTGATCTTCCGGAATTGGGTTGGCTTCAAAATAAAGTCTGTAAATATTATTATCTCTTTCTTGAACTTCTCCTAATACCTCTTGAACCTGATTCATTTTTTTATCCAGTAATCCGTATTCTAATTTCATTTTATCAACCTCACGTTTCAAATACTTTTCATTCGGAGATTCTAATATTTTATATGAAAGGTAAACAAAGAATAAACCAAACAGTGCAGCAGCCAATAAAAATAGGAAAGTCCCCCTTAAACTGATTAGGCGCGATTTAATTTTTTTATAAGTTAACGATTCAACATCGTAATAATATTTTACTCTCCTCATAATCCTAAAAATATACTATTTTTGCAACTAAAGTTTATAACTTTCAAAATGCAATTTTAGTATGTTGGCTAACAAAAATACAAAATGTTTTCCAACTTAGTAAAGGAACAATCATTTTAGCTATTTATTAAAAATCATGACATCACAAGAAATTAGACAGCAGTTTTTAGATTTTTTTCATTCAAAACAACACAAAATAGTAGCATCTGCACCAATGGTTATCAAAGATGATCCAACTTTGATGTTTACCAATGCTGGAATGAATCAGTTTAAAGAATATTTTTTAGGACAAAAAACAGCTGAAGTTAAACGAATTGCTGATACTCAAAAATGTTTACGTGTTTCCGGAAAACATAATGATTTAGAAGAAGTTGGTATCGATACGTATCATCATACGATGTTCGAAATGTTAGGAAACTGGAGTTTTGGCGATTATTTTAAAAAAGAAGCAATTGAATGGGCTTGGGAATTATTAACTGAAGTTTATAAAATTGATAAAAACAATTTATACGTTTCTGTTTTTGAAGGCTACAAAGATGAAAATTTAGCTTTTGACCAAGAAGCTTATGATTTATGGAAAAAAATTGTACCTGAAAATCGAATTATTTTAGGTAATAAAAAGGATAATTTTTGGGAAATGGGAAATCAAGGTCCGTGTGGTCCTTGTTCTGAAATTCATGTTGATTTGCGTTCTGATGGGGAAAAATCAAAAGTACCTGGAAGAGATTTGGTAAACAATGATCATCCCCAAGTAGTTGAAATTTGGAATTTAGTTTTTATGGAATTCAACCGAAAAGCAGATGGATCCTTAGAAAAACTTCCAGAACAACATGTTGATACTGGAATGGGGTTTGAACGTTTATGTATGGCGTTACAAGGAAAAAAATCAAATTATGATACCGATGTTTTTCAACCCATCATTCAAGAAATTGAAAAAATAACACACCATTCTTACGGAAAAGATGAAAAAACAACCATAGCTATTAGAGTTATTGCTGACCATATCAGAGCCGTTTCTTTTTCAATTGCCGATGGTCAATTACCTTCTAATACTGGTGCTGGTTATGTTATTCGAAGAAT
>JAUYUF010000072.1 GCA_030694835.1 Flavobacteriaceae bacterium
GGCCATTCCTCTACGCTGATATTGATTTCCTTCAAAATAGGGATGCGATGATTTCATGATGGTTGCTACAGATACTAAATTATCATCAATAAAATATCCAAAATGAATGGTAGACTCATCAAAATCTCCAGAAAACTCAAAAGGTAACGGAATATTTTCGCGCAATACTTTTTTACGTATTCCAAACGTATCTTCTGGTTTAATAATTTTTACAGCCATAGCTAAGTTTGTATATTTGTTTTAAACATTACAAAGATGAATAATATTACGATAAAAATAATTCCGAAAGAAGAAATTTTAAGCATCCTGCCACTTTTAAAGAACTTAAACACAACCACACCTGATTCCATTTTAAAAGAACGATTATTAACCATGGTCAATGAAAATTATGAATGTGTTGGAATGTATGATGGCGATCATTTAATTGGCATCAGTGGTTTATGGTATATGACCCGTCATTATGTAGGGAAAAGTATTGAACCAGACCATGTCGTAATTGATGAAAAATATCAAAATAGAGGATTAGGTAAAATGTTATTTGATTGGATTTATGATTATGCCAAATCTAAAGGTTGTGAAGCCAGTGAGTTAAATACCTATGTGCAAAACCGAAAATCACACAAATTTTATTACAACGAAGGTTATGAAATTTACGGATTTCATTTCGTTAAAATTTTAAGAGAAGATCAACAATTTAACTAATAAATAATTTGCAATTTCTATTTTGGTTCTTATATTTGCATCACTTTTTGCGAAAGTAGCTCAGTTGGTAGAGCTCCAGCCTTCCAAGCTGGTTGTCGCGAGTTCGAGCCTCGTCTTTCGCTCTTTAAATCTCAAACTTTTTTGTTTGGGATTTTTTATTTAGCAGAATTTAATGAAATGATGTCTATACTTTTAAACATTCAACTTTATAACATTACAACTCAAATAATTATTTCAATTCAAAACTCACATTTACTTTAGCAGTAACTGCCATTTCTCCAATAGCAAGAGTCTCCATTTCTTGATTTGAACTCATAGAATCGCTCAACATCATTTTATTATTATATGTTGGATACGTTGAAGTATTGAACTCAGAAATATTTATGGCTTTTCCAATAGTTTGACCTAATTCACCCACATATTCCAATGCTTTCATTTTAGCATTTTGAATAGCCAATTTACGAGCGTTGGATTGATATTTTTCTATATCTGTTGATGCAAATTGAATTCCATCAATTCTATTTATTCCGCTTTCTAACAATCCCTGGATTAATTTTTCATACTTAGTCAAGTCTTTTAAAACGATATTAATAG
>JAUYUF010000073.1 GCA_030694835.1 Flavobacteriaceae bacterium
TGATATAGTTCGTTTTATAGCGCCAAGTCCAGGAAAATAATTAATTGATAACATACAAGATTTTAAAATGTTATGGATTTTAGAACAAAAAAATCGTTTTATAAATCCATAATAAATAATTACTTTTGCAGCATGATTAAAAATATGAGAAAATTATTAATTTTATTGGTGGCTATTTCAACGGTATCGTGTAGTCAATACCAAAAAGTTTTGAATAAAGGTACAGTTGAAGACCGTTATAAAATGGCAACAGAATTATACGACGCTAAAAAATACAGTAAAACAATACCACTATTCGAAAAAATAACACCAAGTTATAGAGATAAACCACAAATGGAACGTATTCAATTTATGGTTGCAGATGCTCATTATCAAATTAAAGATTATAATTTATCTTCCTATTATTTTGATAAGTTTACTAAAAATTATCCTAAAAGTTCTAAAAAGGAAGAAGCAGCATATTACTCAGCATTAAGCTATTATAAATTATCGCCAAGATATAGTATAGATCAAAAAGAAACCAATCAGGCAATTGAAGCTTTGCAGAATTTTATTGTAACATATCCAAGTAGTGAATATGTAAGTGAGGCTAATAAATTAATTAAAGAACTAACAGTGAAGTTAGAAAAGAAATCTTTTGAAATAGCTAAACAATATTATTTAATTGAAGATTACAAAGCTGCTATTGCTGCTTTTGATAATTTGATGTCTGATTATTTAGGTACCGTATATAGAGAGGAAGCAATGTTTTTAAGATTTAAAGCTTCAAATGATTTAGCACTTAAAAGTGTAATTACTAAAAAAGAGGAACGATTAAATAATGCTGTAAAAGCACATCAGAAATTAAAAAGAAATTATCCTAATTCTAAATTTTTAGAAGAAGCTGATAAGTTATTAGATGTGATTAATAAAGAAATTGAATTATTACCTAAAATTGAAACACTTGTAGAAAATGGATTATAAAAACTCAAAAGCACCGATTAGTACGATTACTTACGATAAAAAAGCAATTGAAGCTCCGGTTGGAAACTTATACGAAGCTATTTCAATCATCGCAAAAAGATCAGAACAGATTAGTGGTGACGTTAAAAAGGAATTGATAGATAAGTTGGAAGAATTTGCAACGTTTAATGACAGTTTGGAAGAAGTTTTTGAAAACAAAGAACAAATTGAAGTTTCAAAATTTTATGAAAAACTTCCAAAAGCTACTGCAATTGCTATTCAAGAATGGTTTGATAATAAGATTTATTATCGTAAGCAAGACGAGGAATCTAAATAATTACCATGTCTGTATTAAGCGGTAAAAAAGTATTACTCGGTATTTCTGCCGGAATTGCTGCTTATAAAACAGCTTTCTTAATACGACTTTTTGTGAAAGCCGGTGCTGAAGTAAAGGTCGTAATGACTCCGGCTTCCAAAGAGTTTGTTACTCCACTTACACTTTCAGCCTTATCTAATAACCCTGTTTATTATACTTTTGTTGCTAAAGAAGAGAATGATGAACTGTGGCATAGTCATGTAGAATTGGGTCTTTGGGCAGATTTTATGTTGATTGCCCCTGCTACTGCCAACACATTGGCAAAAATGAGCAAAGGCACTTGCGATAATCTACTTTTAGCTACCTATTTATCTGCTAAATGTCCAGTTTATTTTGCGCCTACGATGGATTTAGATATGTATCAACATCCATCAACCAAAGAGAATATTGAAATACTTCAAAGTTTTGGAAACATTTTTATCCCAGCTACAAGCGGTGAATTAGCTAGTGGATTAGTTGGTGAAGGAAGGATGGCTGAACCAGAAGATATAGTAAAATTTATTGAAACTGATTTACTTTCAAAGTTACCTTTAAAAAATAAAAAAGTTTTAATAACTGCTGGTCCAACATACGAAGCTATCGATCCTGTTCGTTTTATTGGTAACCATTCATCAGGTAAAATGGGATTTGAATTAGCCAAAAAAGCTGCTAGTTTAGGTGCTCAAGTTATATTAATATCAGGACCTTCTAATGAGCAAGTAAATAATTCATTTATTCAAAGAATTGATGTTGTTTCGGCAGAAGAAATGTATGAAGTTTGCCATAGATTTTATGCTATAGTTGATGTAGCTATTTTATCAGCAGCTGTTTCAGATTATAAACCAACTAAAATATTGGTTGAAAAAATAAAAAAATCAGAAAAGCAATTATCTATTGATTTAGAGCCTACAAAAGATATTTTAGCATCTTTAGGAAAACTTAAAAAGAATCAATTGTTAATAGGTTTTGCACTTGAAACTGAAAATGAAATTGCCAATGCGATAACTAAAATTGAGAAGAAGAATTTAGATTTTATAGTTCTCAATTCATTAAATGATAAAGGAGCCGGATTTAAAATGGACACAAATAAAGTTACAATCATTGATAAATTCAGAAAAATTTCGGAATTTAGTCTAAAATCTAAAGAAGCAGTTGCTTCTGATATTTTTGTCATCATAATTTCTAAATTAAATGAATAAAATTTTTCTATTTATTATTTTATTGTCAATGACTTTCAGTGCTTTAGCGCAAGAATTTCAATGTAAAGTAATCGTCAATGCCGAAAAAATTCCAGGTTCTAACAAACAAATATTTAGCACTTTAGAAAATTCATTAAATGAATTTGTCAATCAAAAAAAGTGGACAAATCAAACTTTTGATTCAAAAGGACAAATAGTTTGCGTTTTTACATTGAATATTTTAGAGCAGCCAAATCCTAACGAATTCAAAGCTTCTTTGCAGTTACAAGTTTCAAGACCAGTTTTTAATTCTACTTATACTACTCCAATTTTTAATTATAAAGATGATCAATTCTCTTTTAGGTATACAGAATTTGAACCTTTGTTTTATAATCCAAATAATTTTCAATCAAACTTAGTTTCTGTAATTGCTTATTATGGCTATATAATTTTAGGATTTGATGCTGATACATTTGCTGAAAAAGGAGGTGATGAGTATTATTATCAAGCTCAAAATATTGTAAATTTAGCACAACAAAGCAGTTATATTGGATGGAATTCTAATGATGGTTTACGCAACCGATATAATCTAGTTAATGAATTACTTTCTCCAACTTTTGAGGTAGTAAGAAATTCTTCATATCAATATCATATAAATGGTTTAGATATGATGTATGCTGATAATTTTAATTCAAAAGAAGTTATTTCAAATGCAATAATTTCTATGGATGAATTATTTAGTCAACGACCAAATTCAATATTAATCCGTGTATTTATGGATGCTAAATCAGAGGAAATTGCAAATATATTTTCTGATGGTCCTAAAATAGAGACCAATGAATTGAAAAGAGTCCTCAATTCAATTTCTGCAATTAATTCATCTAAGTGGCAAAAAATAAAATAGAAATATTGTATTTTTAGTCGCAAAATAAACAAGAATTTGCTTACTTCATTAACCATTCATAATTACGCTTTAATTGAGGAACTTCATGTAGATTTTACTGAAGGACTGACTATGATAACTGGTGAAACTGGTGCCGGAAAATCAATTCTTTTAGGAGCATTAGGGTTGGTTTTGGGAAATAGAGCTGATTTAAATAGTTTAAAAGATATTTCTAAAAAATGTGTAATTGAAGCTGTTTTTAGAATAGATAATTATAATTTATCATCATTTTTTCAAGAAGAAAATATAGATTTTGAATTGGAAACAATTATTAGAAGAGAGATTCTTCCAGGTGGAAAATCTAGAGCTTTTATTAATGATACTCCAGTTAATTTAACTGTTTTATCAGCCTTAAATTCATTTTTAATTGATGTTCATAGTCAAAATCAAACATTGGCTATAACTCAAAAAGATTTTCAGTTTGAGATACTAGATGCCTTAGCGAATCATAAACCTAAAGTTGAATCATACAAAAGAGGATTAGTATTATTTAAAAACTTGCAAAAAGAATATTCGGAGCTTTTAACTCAGCAAAATAAAGCTAATGAACAGCATGATTATAACTCATTTTTATTTAATGAATTAGCAATTGCCAATTTAAAAGAAACTGAACAAGAGGAATTAGAAGAATTGTTAGAAAGGTTAAACCATATAGAAGTAATTAAACAAAATTTAGGAGATGCTATTCAACTATCTGAAAATGAAGAAATAGGAATAGATCTTTCATTAAAAAAGTTTAAAATAAATATTCAAAGAATTTCATCTTATGCAAGAGATTATGAAGATATATATAATCGTTTTGAAAGTATTTTTATTGAATATCAAGATATTTTATCAGAAATTGAAAATGCATTTGAAAAGTTAGATGTAGATCCTCTTGAGATAGAAAATTTGAATCAACGACTACAATTGATTTATTCACTTCAAAAGAAACATCATCTTAATTCTATTTCAGATTTATTAGTTCTTCAAGATGAATTAGCAGAGAAAATAAAAATAGTTGAAAACGCATCAGAAGTTATTAAAGAGAAAGAATTAGAAATTAAAAATGTTGAGGTTCAATTAAATCAATTAGCATTAGAAATTCATCAAAAAAGATTAATAGTAATACCAGATTTAACTTCACAATTAGAGTTTATTCTAAAGCAACTTGGAATGCCTAATGCCCAGTTTCAAATAGTTTTAAATTTAATTGAAACATTTTCTAGTAATGGAAAAGATGAAATAGAATGGTTGTTTTCTGCCAATAAAGGTTCAAATTTAGGGGAATTAAGAAAAGTGGCATCTGGAGGTGAAATGTCTCGTATTATGTTGGCTATCAAATCTGTATTATCAAATTACAGTAAACTTCCTACTATTATTTTTGATGAAATTGATACAGGAATTTCAGGAGAAGTTGCTAATAAAATGGCAGAAATAATGCAGCAAATGGCTTCTAATATGCAAGTTATAACCATAACACATTTACCTCAAATTGCAGCTAAAGGAGTTCATCATTTCAAAGTATTTAAGATGGATGAAATGGATAAAACAAAAACTCAAATCAGAAAATTATCTAAAGAAGAGAGAATAGAAGAACTAGCAGAAATGTTAGGTGGTAAATTAATTTCAGCTTCTGCAATTGAACACGCAAAAGAGCTTTTAAATTAAAAAGTTTCATTTTTAAAATATTCGATTAACTTTGCGACCACAAAATACTATAATATCAATTTATAAAATTAAACTATGTACAATTTACTCAAAGGAAAGAGAGGTATTATTTTTGGAGCTTTAGATCAGAATTCAATTGCTTGGAAAGTAGCAGAACGTGCCCATGAAGAAGGAGCAACTTTTGTGCTAACAAATGCTCCCATAGCAATGCGTTTTGGGGAAATTAATGCGCTAGCAGAAAAAACAGGTTCTCAAGTAATTCCTGCAGATGCAACTTCTATGGAAGATTTAGAGAATTTAATAACTCAATCAGTTGAGATTTTAGGAGGTAAATTAGATTTTGTGTTACATTCAATAGGAATGTCTATTAATGTTAGAAAAGGAAATCATTATACGGAGCAAAATTATGATTATACCCATAAAGGTTTTGATGTTTCGGCTTTATCATTTCATAAAGTAATGAATGTTTTGTACAAAAATAAAGCGATGAATGAATGGGGGAGTATTGTAGCTTTGTCTTATATGGCAGCGCAACGTGTTTTTCCAGATTATAATGATATGGCTGACAATAAAGCATATTTAGAGTCTGTTGCTCGTAGTTTTGGGTATTTCTTTGGACGCGATTTTAAGGTTAGGGTTAATACCATTTCTCAATCACCAACTCCAACAACTGCCGGTACAGGTGTTAAAGGTTTTGGTGATTTTTTAGTATTTGCTGAAAAAATGTCTCCATTAGGAAATGCAACTGCATTAGAATGTGCTGATTATACAATAACTATGTTTTCGGATTTAACAAGAAAAGTAACGCTTCAAAATTTATTACATGATGGTGGATTCTCCAATATGGGAATTAGCGATGCAATTGTAGCAGATTATTTGAGAGAATAATTCTTATAGTAACATATATTTAATAAGTTAAGCTCTCTTTTAGAGAGCTTTTTTAGTACATTTGATTTGATAAATTTAACATTATTTTGGAACTAAAATTCTCGTTAATAATTCCTGTTTACAATCGTCCGCAAGAAATTGAGGAGTTACTGTATAGTTGTACTTTACAAACCTATCAAAATGATTTCGAAATAATTATTGTAGAAGATGGATCTGAAGAAAAATGTGATATCATTATTAAAAAATATGAAAACCATTTAAACATAAAATATTTATTCAAAGAAAATAGTGGAGCAGGAGTAAGTAGAAATTATGGAATGGAACATGCTTTTGGAAATTATTTTATCATTTTAGATTCTGATGTTCTTTTACCAACACATTATTTAGAGGAAGTTTTTAAAACTTTAACTCATAATTTTACAGATGCTTTTGGTGGTCCTGATGCAGCCCATGAATC
>JAUYUF010000151.1 GCA_030694835.1 Flavobacteriaceae bacterium
CAGGAAGTTTAGCTCTAATTTCAGATGCAATTCATAATTTTTCAGATGTTATTTCATTAATTGTTAGTTATATAGCAAATATTTTAGCGCTACAAAAAAAGCAAACAATTAGAAAAACGTTTGGGTATAAAAGAGCAGAAATAATTGCTGCCTTTTTTAATGCATCTTCTTTAATTGTAATTGCTATTTTTTTAGGAGTTGAAGCTATTAAAAGATTTTATAATCCTATTGAAATAGAATCTAATTTGGTAATTGGACTTGCATTTTTAGGAATTTTAGTCAATGGTTTCAGTGTTTTACTCCTTAAAAAAGATGCAGCACATAATCTAAATATGAAATCAGCTTATATACATTTATTGGCTGATATGTTAACCTCTGTAGCTGTTTTAGTTGGTGGGTTATTGATGAAATTTTATCAAATTTATTGGATTGATGGAGTTTTAACGTTAATCATTTCAATCTATTTAATTAAAATGAGTTGGAAAATATTTATTGATTCTTTACAAATTCTCATGTTGTTTGCTCCAAAAAATATTGTAGTTGAAAATGTAGTTGAAGAACTTTGTAAAATTGAAACTATTAAAAATATTCATCATGTACACATTTGGCAATTAAATGACCAAGATGCTTATTTTGAAGCACATATTGAATTTAACGAAGATATTAAATTATCAAATTTTGATATAATTTGTAAACAAATAGAAGTTATTTTACATGATAAATTCAATATAAATCACTGTAATTTACAACCCGAATTTATTAGAGAAGATTTAAAAGAACTTATTATACAAGATTAACCTATGAACTGGATTCTTAAAAATTTTGACTCGTTAACCCGAGAAGAATTATATGAAATACTTCGTCTTCGTTCTGAAATATTTGTAGTAGAGCAAAACTGCGTATTTCAAGATATTGATGAAAAGGATTTTTGCGCCCTTCATCTTTTTTTAAAAGATAAAAAAACAAATAAAATAATTGCTTACGCTCGATTATTTCAACCTGGTGATTATTATTTTCAAGCTTCAATAGGAAGAGTTGCCGTTAAATTAGAAAATCGTAGAGAGGGATTAGGACATCATTTAATGAATAAAGCCATTGATGAAATTGATAAAAATTTTCATACAAAACCTATTAAAATTGGTGCACAATTATACTTAAAAGATTTTTATGAGTTACACGGTTTTCATCAAATAGATGAAGAATATATTGAAGATGGTATTCTACATATTCATATGTTAAGAAAGTAATTTTACAAATTATCAGAACAAAAAAATACGTATTTTAGCGAATCAAATAATTATTTATACTCAGAATTATGGCCATAGACAAAGAAAAAGAATCAAAATTAAAAGCACTTCAACTAACCTTAGATAAATTAGATAAAACCTACGGAAAAGGTGCGGTAATGAGATTAGGCGATTCAGCAATTGTTGAAGTAGAAGCTATTTCATCTGGTTCCTTAGGATTGGATATTGCTCTTGGTGTTGGTGGATATCCAAGAGGAAGAGTGATTGAAATATACGGACCAGAATCATCTGGGAAAACTACCTTAACATTACACGCCATTGCAGAAGCGCAAAAAGCTGGTGGAATTGCTGCTTTTATTGATGCTGAACATGCGTTCGATCGGTTTTATGCACAAAAATTAGGAATTGATGTTGATAACCTAATTATTTCACAACCAGATAATGGTGAACAAGCGTTGGAAATTACTGAAAATTTGATTCGTTCTGGGGCCATCGATATTGTAGTGATTGATTCGGTTGCTGCCCTTACGCCAAAAAGTGAAATTGAAGGCGAAATGGGTGATTCTAAAATGGGATTACACGCGCGTTTAATGTCGCAAGCTTTAAGAAAATTAACGGCAACCATCAGCAAAACAAATTGTACAGTAATTTTTATTAATCAATTGAGAGAAAAAATTGGTGTGATGTTTGGAAATCCAGAAACTACTACTGGTGGAAATGCCTTAAAATTCTACGCTTCTGTTCGATTAGATATTCGTAAAAAATCACAGATAAAAGATGGTGAAAAAGTTATTGGAACAGGTACGAAAGTAAAAGTGGTTAAAAACAAAGTTGCGCCACCATTTATGACTGCTGAATTCGATATCATGTATGGCGAAGGAATTTCTAAAATAGGAGAAATTGTTGATTTAGGCGTTGAGTATGAAATTGTTAAAAAAAGCGGTTCATGGTTTAGTTACGGAGAAACCAAATTGGGACAAGGACGCGATGCTGTAAAAGGATTGTTGAAAGATAATCCAGAATTAGCTAAAGAAATAGAAACCAAAATATTTGAGTTTATCAAAAACAACAAATAAGAGAAAGGGAGTTTAAACTCCCTTTTTTATTTTCCTGTACTTCCAAAGCCACCACTTCCACGAGAAGTTTCATCTAAAATTTTTACTTCCAACCATTCTACTCGTTCGTGTTTTGCAATCACTAATTGAGCAATTCGGTCACCATCATTAATGGTAAAATCATCTTTGGAAAGGTTTACTAAAATTACACCAATTTCTCCTCTATAATCCGCATCTACAGTCCCAGGACTATTTAAAACACCAATTCCAAATTTTGCAGCGAGTCCGCTTCGAGGTCGAACTTGTGCTTCAAAACCGACAGGAAATGAAATAAATAAACCGGTTTTCACAACAACACGATCCAAAGATTTTAAAATAATTGGTTCATCAATATTGGCGCGCAAATCCATTCCTGCAGAAGCAATAGTTTCGTAATTAGGTAATGCGTGTTTAGATTTATTTACAATTTGAATGGTCATTTTTTATTTATTTTTTTAAACATTAACTTTAGTTGCGCTTGTTCATTCCAGAAAATATATCCGCCAAAAAAGAGCATCATACTAATAGAAACTAATAATTGGTCTCTAAAACACATGAAAGAAAGCGCAGAAAGAACTACAGAAATAATTATATAATTCAGTATTTTCTTGATTTCATATGCTACGGGATAATATTTTTTACCATAAAAATAGGAAGCTATAACCATACTTCCATAGGCTAATAAAGTTGCCCAAGCAGATGCCATATATCCAATTATAGGTATAAAAATAAGATTAACCACAATAGTTACTAATGCAGCTAACAATGAGAAATACATTGCAAAACGAGTTTTATCGGTTAGTTTATACCAAACGGATAAGTTGTGATAAATTCCCAAAAACAAATTAGCTAATAAAACAATCGGAACAATAGCTAAGGCACTCCAATAATTTTCATTGATAAAATGTTTTAAAACATCAATAAAAACAATAATTCCAAGTAGGGCAAATGCTCCAACTATGGTAAAATATTTTAATATTTGCGCGTAAATTTCTTTAGCATTTTCTTTAGTTGATTGATTAAAGAAAAAAGGTTCAGCCCCTAGTTTAAATGCCATGATATATAAATTCATAAAAATGGCTAATTTGTAGACAGCAGAATATATACCCATAGCCTCTTTATCCATCATTTTACCGATGAGATATTTGTCTAAATTCTCATTAATTACATAAGCAATTCCGGCTATTAAGATTGGCCATCCATAGCTCAACATTTTTTTCAATAAAACCATATCAAAAGAAATTTTGAACTTGAATAAATAAGGAACCAATAATAAAAATGAAATAGCACTTCCAACTAAATTTGCTATAAAAATGTAATTTACTTTCGGAGTTAAATCATAATTACTTTGAATTATTTCTGGAAGTATAACACCTTGTTCTAAATACATCGGAATGTATTTTAAGAAAAGTAAGTTGATGATAACTATCACAAAAACATTAACTAACTTAATGGTTGCGTATGAAATTGATTTATTAGTAGCTCTTAAATAAGCAAAAGGAACAATAGATAAGGTATCAATAGCCAATATTGCAATGAGTAATTTTAGACGCAACGGATTTTCTTCAAAATCAAATATATTAATAAAGAAATCACTAAAAGAATAAGCTAAAATTACAAAAACAACCGTCGTAATTGTAATGCTGATAAAACTTGTTGATATGATGGAATCCTTTTTATTCTCTGTATTATAGAATCTAAAAAAGGAAGTTTCCATTCCGTAAGTTAACATAACCGCTAACAAACCAGCCCAAATATAAAAGTTAGTGTTATCAGCATAACTGTTTGTGGGCAAAGCATCAGTATGAATTTTAACCAATAAGAAGTTAATAACTCTAGGCAAAACGGTTGCTAATCCGTAAATTAAAGTGTCTTTTAAAAAGTGTTTAATTGTACTCAAAGGTAAAGTTTAATGAAACAAATATAAATAAATGAATATTGTTAAGACATGCTTTTTAATAGAAATCAAAGCGCTTCAATTTTTAAAATTCTTACTTTTGCAGTTCAAAACTTTGAAATATGAATCAATCTATAAAAATAGCTGTTTTTGGTGGAGGAAGTTGGGCGACAGCAATCGTTAAAATGCTTTCAGAAAATTTAGAGGAAGTTGGTTGGTATATGCGTAGTTCCTATGCTATTGAGTATATTAAAAGAAATAAACACAATCCAAATTATATTAGTTCTATTGAATTTAAACCGAATCAACTTTTTTTGAGTGATGACATTAATGAGGTTGTAAAATATGCTGATTATTTAATTTTTGCAATTCCGTCTGCTTTTTTAAAAGATGAATTGGATAAAATAACAGAATCGTTTGATGGGAAAGTTATTTTTTCTGCTATCAAAGGGATTGTTCCAGAAAGCGGAATGATTGTTGGCGAGCATTTTCATAAAATATTGAAAGTTCCTTTTGAAAATATTGGTGTTATTACAGGCCCTTGTCACGCTGAAGAAGTTGCTCTTGAGCGTTTATCTTATTTAACGTTGGCTTCTTTGGATGATGAAAAATCAGAAATATTAAAAAAATATTTAGAAAGCGATTATATCAAAATTAAAATTACAGATGATATTTTTGGAACAGAATATGCGGCAGTTTTAAAAAATATTTATGAAATTGCCGCCGGAATTGCTCATGGATTGGGTTATGGTGATAATTTCCAATCGGTATTGATGTCAAATTCAATTCGAGAAATGAAACGATACATCAAAAAAGTACATAAAATGAAGCGCAACATCAATGACTCTGCTTATTTAGGTGATTTATTGGTAACTGGATATTCCATCTTTAGTAGAAATAGAATGTTTGGTAATATGATTGGTAAAGGATATACGGTAAAATCAGCAATGATGGAAATGAGTATGGTTGCTGAAGGATATTATGCCGCAAAATGTGCTTATGTTATCAACGAAAAAAACCAAGCCAGAACACCGATTTTAGATACTATTTACAGAATTTTGTACGAAGGAAAAGATCCAAAAAGTGAATTTAAAGAGCTGACCAATTTGTTAGATTAGTGATTTTTTAGGAAATAGAAATTAGCGAAAAGTATCATAAAAAAAGTATTACATAATGCTTATTGCTTTATATAAAAAGTCCTTTCCTTTGGGAAGGATTTAGGATGGGATTTATCCAACCACAATTCCTTTCTTATTTAAAACAGGAATCATTTCAATTGTTTTTTCTGAAATTGTATTTTTTTGAAAGAAATAAATCTTGTCAAACAGTTTGTTGTTGGAGAAAAAAGTAACACTAAATTCATTATTGAGTTGTAAAACATCTTCTTGAATCATTTCAATGAGTGCGAATGATTTTGCAGGTAAATGTTCGATGGTTTTTCGCATAACTGCTGTAGATTTTTCATCATCAAAACCTTTAGAAACAATCATTACCATTTCCAATGAATTTTCTTGTTCGTTAATCAGATATGCATTCCAATCATAATATTTAAACTCATCGTTGTATTCATGAACTATAGCCATCAATACATCAACCACTTGCGAAATTTTAATATCTTTTTTCAATTAATTTTGAAGTTTCTTTTGTTTAAGGTTTAATGTTTAAAGTTTTTCTGAAAACTGTGACTGCCAACTGCGAAAAAAAACCTACCTAACCGATTTAAACTGTTCTAAAAACCTAACATCATTTTCATAGAACATACGGATATCGGGTATTTGATATAACAACATCGCAATGCGTTCTATTCCCATTCCGAATGCGAATCCACTATATTTTGTTGGGTCGATATTGACATTTTTCAACACATTTGGATCTACCATTCCGCAACCCATAATTTCTAACCAACCTGTTCCTTTGGTAATTTTATAATCTACTTCAGTTTCCAATCCCCAATAAATATCAACTTCTGCACTTGGTTCTGTAAATGGAAAATAAGATGGGCGTAATCTAATTTTTGATTTTCCGAACATCTCTTTAGTAAAATAAAGTAGCGTTTGTTTTAAATCAGCAAAAGAAACGTTAGTGTCAATATATAAACCTTCTACTTGATGAAAAATGCAATGCGAGCGTGCAGAAATATCTTCATTTCTAAAAACGCGACCTGGAGAAACGGTTCTAATTGGTGGTTGATGACTTTCCATATAGCGCATTTGTACCGATGAGGTGTGCGTACGCAACAACATATCTGGATTTGTTTGCAAGAAAAAAGTGTCTTGCATATCTCGTGCAGGATGATATTCTGGTAAATTTAATCCTGTAAAATTATGCCAATCATCTTCCATTTCTGGACCTTCGGAAACTGTAAATCCGATGCGGGAAAATATATCAACGATTTGATTTTTAACCAATGATATTGGATGTCTATTACCTAACTCAATCGGCTCTGCTGGTCTGGTTAAATCACCGTATTTAGTTTCAAAACCCTTAGTATTTTCAACGACTTCCTTTAAAGTAGTTACTTTATCTTGAGCAGCATTTTTTAAAGTATTGATATAATGCCCAAATTCTTTTCGTTCATCTGCAGCTACATTTTTAAACTCGGCAAATAAATCATTTAAAATTCCTTTTTTACCCAAAAATTTAATTCTAAATGATTCGATTTCATCCAAATTTATGGACTGAAATTGCTCAACTTCTCCAATCAGTTCTTTTATTTTATCTAACATTTTTTAAAATAAATTAGGTTGCAAATTTAGGAAAAGATACGTTTCTATTTATTTTTTTAGAAAATAGTTTTATTTTAAGCAATTCAACAGTCTGTTTTTAAATGTAAATAGATTGATAGAGTCATAGAAAATTTAAATTAGGATAAGTAATCTCTTGAAGAAAATATAGTATTTTTATAGAGTTTAACACACAATAAAAATCGACATACATGTTAATAAATCCACTACCCGATTTAAGAACCTACGAATTTCAAGAATTTGAATTTAAGCATTTGATGCAAAACAGAATTTACAATGTATTAATTGTTTGCTCTAATTACGACTTTTTTATGCTTGAAGAAGATGGACGAATTGATGAGCAAATTTTTAATGAATATATGGCGTTAAATCTGCTTCATCCACCAAGTTTTTTACATTCAAATACGCCGAAAAAGGCTTTACAAATGCTGGCTTCTGAAAAAATTGATTTGGTTATTGTGTGGTTAGATGCCGGAAATGTGACGTCATTTGAAACTTCAAAGTTAATCAGAGAAAGATTTCCACATGTTCCTATTGCGGCTTTAAGTCACTATTCATCGGAGTTAAGTAAGCGAATTGAAAAAGAAGATACAAGTTCTATCGATTATTTATTTCATTGGAATGGCAATGTTGATATTTTCTTCGCTATCATCAAATTAGTTGAAGATAAAATGAATGCAGAAAGAGATATTGAACAAATTGGTGTCAAAGCTATTTTATTAGTAGAAGACTCTATGCGATTTTATTCTAGATATTTACCATTAATCTATAAAATTATCTTAAAACAGACTCGTTCTTTCATGTCTGAAGGATTAAATGAACACAGAAGAACTTTGTTGATGAGAGGAAGACCTAAAATTTTATTAGCAACCACTTATGAAGAAGGAATAGAATTGTTTAAAAAATATGAAAGTAATTTACTTGGGGTAATTTCAGATGTAAGTTATTTTAAAGGAGGCGTAAAAGACCCAGCTGCAGGTTTTCGTTTATTGGAGCATATAAAAGAGCACAATCGGTATTTTCCCGTTTTGATTCAATCTTCAGAAATGAAAAATGAGACAAAAGCAAAGGAATTAAAGGCAATGTTTCTCTACAAACATTCTGAAACTTTGGGATTGGATATAAAGAAATACATTACAAAAGATTTTTCTTTTGGTGATTTTGAATTTTGGGATCCAGCTCAAATGAAAGTAGTGGCTGTTGCAAAGGATTTAAAAAGTTTTCAAAAAGCACTCGGAATGGTAACTATTGAATCTATTGTTTATCACGCTAAACGAAATGAGTTTTCAAAATGGTTACAATCAAGAGCTCTTTTTCCGTTAGCTGATCTATTTGCACCAATTGAGTATGAGGCATTTACAGAAGAAGATCAGATAAGAGAATTTTTAATAAAATCAGTTAGATTGTTTAGATTATTCATTTCTAGAGGGGTAATAGTAAAATTTGATAAAACTAAATATGATGAATACTTAGGTTTCTCAAGAATTGGCGAAGGTGCATTAGGAGGTAAAGGACGTGGATTAGCTTTTATTAATTCATTTTTAAAGCGTCACAAACTTTTTAATAAATACAAAGATGTTTCAATTTCTATACCTAGAACAGTTGTTTTAAGTACAGAGGTATTTGAGGAATTTATGGAAAAGCATGAGTTATTTCCATTTGTTGCTCAAGATCATGATGATGAAGTAATTTTAGATAAATTCATTTCAAAACCTCTACCTAATTGGGTTTTAGAAGACGTGAAGGCTTTTTTAGCCACTACAAAAATGCCTATTGCAATTCGATCTTCAAGTGTATTGGAGGATTCACATTATCAGCCTTTTGCGGGTGTATTTGCTACTTATATGGTTCCAAATACCGATCAAGAAAAAATGTTTGAAATGGTTACTAATGCTATAAAATCTGTTATAGCATCAGCCTATTTTAGAAATAGTAAAGCATATATAAAGGCTATTTCCCATTCTATAGAAGAAGATAAAATGGCGGTAATTTTACAAGAAGTTGTAGGGAAACAGTACGAAGATGTTTATTATCCTAATATTTCAGGAGTAGCACGATCTATTAATTTTTATCCTATAGGTAATGAAAAACCACATGAGGGAATTGCAAATATTGCCTTAGGATTAGGAGAAATTGTTGTTGCTGGTGGACAAACACTACAATTCTCACCATATCATCCTAATAACATTTTACAACTTTCATCTCCTAGTTCTACCCAAAGAGATACTCAAAAATTCTTTTATGGATTAGACATGGATCCTAATAAATACCATGTATCAACAAGCGAAGCTGTTAACAAAAGAAAAATTAGTATTAGACAAGCTAAAAATCATAATTCTTTAAAATTTGTTGCATCAACGTATGATTTGCAAAATAATATTATCAGACCCGGTATTTTGCATGATGGTTTTAGAGTAATCACATTTGATAATATTTTAAAATACAACACTTTTCCTTTGGCAGAAATTTTAAAAGATTTATTAAGAATATCTCAAAGGGAAATGCAAAACCCTGTTGAAATTGAATTTGCTGTTAAATTAGATGTTCCTCCAGGCGAACCAAGAACGTTTAATTTTCTTCAAATAAGACCAATAGTTGAAACCAATGATGCATCCAATTATTTACCAGATGATTTTGAACAAAGCGAAACAATTATTTATTCGGAATCTGCACTTGGTAACGGTAAGTTTGATCATATTACAGATTTTGTTTATGTGAAACCAGAAACTTTTAATTCATCAAATACAATTGAAATTGCCCACGCCGTTGAAAAAATTAACAAAAAATTTGATCAAGAAGGAAAACAATATGTATTAGTTGGTCCAGGAAGATGGGGCTCTAGTGATCGTTGGTTGGGAATTCCTGTTAAATGGTCGCAAATTTCATCTGCAAAAGTAATCGTAGAATCTGGTTTGGACGAGTTTAGAATTGATCCAAGTCAAGGGACTCATTTCTTTCAAAATTTAACATCATTCAAAGTGGGGTATTTAACTATAAATCCTTTTATAAATGAAGGTTTTTATGATATCAATTATTTGAATAAACAAGAAGCAGTTTATGAAGATGAATATCTAAGACATATCAGATTTAAGGAACCGCTAACCATTGTAATTGAGGGTAAAACGAATAGAGCTGCTATTTTTAAAGAAGGGTTTGTGCTTAATAAATATTCTGATGACGAAATGGAAGAATTACCTCCTGGTGGCTTTATGTAATTTTAATCACATATAATAATTTAAAGGTATTAGTCAGAATATAATTCTCTATATATTATTAAATACTCAAATATTTATTTGTTTTATTAATTATAATATAATATTGATAATTATCAGTAAATAAATTATACTAAATCTTCATAAAATTTATAAATCACGAAAACGTTTTCTGAAAATAATGTATTAAATTTGCGCATTAATTTATTATATTAATTAATAGACGTTTAAATACAATTTATTAAAAACATTTAACAACAAAATATTATGAATGTTAAAGAAATATTAAACAATCTTGAGGCAAAACACCCAGGAGAAAAAGAATACCTACAAGCGGTTCATGAAGTATTAGAATCAGTTGAGTCTATTTACAATGAAAACCCTCAATATGAAGCAGCTAAAATTATTGAAAGAATTGTGGAGCCAGATCGTATTTTAACTTTTAAAGTTACTTGGATTGATGATAATGGAAACACTCAAGTTAATTTAGGTTACAGAATTCAATTTAATGGCGCCATTGGACCATACAAAGGTGGATTACGTTTTCACCCATCGGTAAATTTATCGATTCTTAAATTCTTAGGTTTTGAACAAATTTTCAAAAACGCTTTAACTACACTTCCAATGGGTGGTGGTAAAGGTGGTTCTGATTTTGACCCAAAAGGAAAATCAGACAAAGAAATCATGCGTTTCTGTCAAGCATTTATGCTAGAATTATGGTCATTAATTGGTCCAGAAACTGATGTTCCTGCTGGTGATATCGGAGTTGGAGGAAGAGAAATCGGATTCTTATTCGGGATGTATAAAAAATTAGCGAAAGAGCACACGGGGGTATTAACTGGTAAAGGTTTAAACTGGGGTGGTTCATTAGTACGTCCAGAAGCTACAGGTTTTGGAAATGTATATTTCGCTCAAGAAATGTTAGCTACTAAAGGTGATACTTTAAAAGGGAAAACTGTGGCTATTTCAGGTTTCGGTAACGTGGCTTGGGGTGCTGCTTTAAAAGCAACTGAACTAGGCGCAAAAGTGGTTACTATTTCTGGTCCCGATGGATATATTTTCGATCCAAACGGAATGGATGCTGCAAAAATTGATTATATGTTAGAATTAAGAGCGACCAACAATGATATCGTTGCTCCTTATGCTGCTGAATTTCCAGGATCAACATTTTTTGCTGGTAAAAAACCATGGGAACAAAAAGTAGATATCGCTTTACCTTGCGCTACTCAAAATGAGTTAAACGGCGAAGATGCTAGAAAATTAGTAGCTAACGGTTGTATTTTGGTGGGTGAAGGTGCTAATATGCCATCAACTGAAGAAGCGATTAAAGTATTCCATGATAACAAAATTTTATTCTCACCGGGTAAAGCTTCTAATGCGGGTGGTGTTGCTACTTCTGGTTTAGAAATGACTCAAAACTCCAACAAATTAAATTGGACAAGAGAAGAAGTTGATGCTAAATTACATCATATCATGAAAGAAATTCACTCAGCTTGCGTCAAATACGGAACAGGTGCTGATGGTTATGTGGATTATGTAAAAGGTGCCAACATTGCCGGTTTCTTAAAAGTAGCCGATTCTATGTTAGACCAAGGAATTATCTAATAAATAATTATTTATAAAATTAAAATGCCACGTTTAAGGTGGCATTTTTTATTACTTATGGTTGATAATATTTACCTTGCCAAGAATTCTTTTCCTCCAATCGTTTTTCAACTTTTGCCACCAATTCAAAATTCTTTAAACCACCCCAATAGGGAGCAATTAATAAATCTGTTGGAGATTGACTAGAAAATCTTTCGATGATAATATCTGGTCGTAGTAATCCGACAAAATCTGTGATGAATTCTAAATAATCTTCCAACCCGAATAAATTAAACATTTCAGGTTTGTTTTTATACTGAAATGCCATTAAAGTATTTTTGATAATTTGAAGTTGGTGTAATTTCAATGAGTTAATAGGAAGTTTAGATAATTCAACGGCGTGATTTAACATTTCTTCCCGACTTTCTCCAGGTAATCCTAAAATCATATGAGCGCCTAAATGCAATCCTTTATTTTTTGCCAACTCATAAGCTGCTTTAGTTTCTTCAAAAGTATGACAGCGGTTTACAATTTCTAAGGTTCTATTTAAGGTGCTTTCAACACCAAACTCGAGTGATACATAATGATTTTTAGCAATTTCTTCTAAAATTGAAATAATTTCTTCATTGATGCAGTCGGGTCTTGTTCCAATAACTAAGCCAATCACACCAGGATATTCAACCGCTTCAGTATACATTTTTCTTAATAAAGAAAGATCAGCATATGTATTGGTGTAGGCTTGAAAATATGCTAAATATTGTTGTGCTTTATATTTTGATGAAAAAAAAGAAATACCCTCTTCTAATTGTTGAGTGATGGGTTTTTCTGGTTCACAATAATCAGGATTAAAGGAATTATTATTGCAATAAGTACAGCCACCAACACCTTTAGAGCCATCACGATTAGGACAAGTAAATCCAGTATCTAAAGATATTTTTTGAACTCTTTCTGTAAATTTATTCTTGAGAAATGAACTATAATCGTTGTATCTTTTTTGAGGTGCTATCATAAAATATTTTAATTGATGCAAAAATACAAATTCTTAAAGGACTGTATTTTAAAAATTCAATAGCAAAAATCTATTTTAAAATTGATGAAGATGGATTGAAATTGAAAAATGAATACATTTGTGTAAACTATTATATTAAAATGAGCAATTTTTTCAAAAAAATCAAAACTTGGTTCATAAAAGCAATTATTTTTTTTTTGATTGCTTCGGTTTCATCCACTATTTTATTTCGATGGATTCCAATTCCTTTTACACCACTTATGATTATTAGAAGTGTTGAGCAACTAGCCGATGGAGAAAAAGCAGTGTTATCCCATCAATGGGTTTCTTTAGATAAAATCTCCAATAATTTAGCCAAAGCAGTTATTGTAAGTGAAGATCAAAAATTTATAGAACATTTCGGATTTGATTTTGAAGCCATCGAAAAAGCTTTTGAAGGAAATCAAAAAGGTAAAAAAATAAAAGGAGGAAGTACGATTACACAACAAACTGCTAAAAATGTATTTCTGTGGCCACAGAGAAGTTATATCCGTAAAGGGTTTGAAATGTATTTTACTTTTTTAATTGAGGTGTTTTGGAGTAAAGAACGCATTTTAGAAGTATATTTAAACAGCATCGAAATGGGTAATGGTGTATATGGTGCTGAGGCTGCTGCCCAACATTGGTTTAGGAAACCCGCTTCTAAATTGACAAAATATGAGTCTGCCGCCATTGCAGCAATTCTTCCAAACCCGAGAAAATATAAGGCAAAAGGATCATCTAATTATGTGGAAAGAA
>JAUYUF010000076.1 GCA_030694835.1 Flavobacteriaceae bacterium
AGAGCAAGATGCAATAGAAATTGCGATGAATAAAAGGGCTAATAATTTTACTGTTGTTTTCATATCATTTGGGGTGATTATGATTTGTATTATTTTCTATGATGTAAATATAATACGAAATAAAACAAATAGCAAGAAAAAATTGATAAAATTTACCATTCGTTGTAAAAAACATGCCAACCATTAGTGAAATCAAGCATTTCTATAAAATAAAAAATAAAATAAAATATTAAATACATGTTTTTAATGCTTATAAAAGCACATGAATGGTATGATTAATTAAATAAATGGAGCTAATATAAGTTATAAAAGAGAGTTTTTGAACACATTTACACTATATAAAAATGTTTCTTTAACTATTTTCCAATGAATATTTGTGTGTAATAATTTCTGCCTTGAGCATCTTTTTGGGCAGATATGCCCATATATTGTACATAAGGATTTTCAATAACTAATCTATGATTAGAGCTATTTAACCAACTTGTCATGGTGCTTTCTGCGGTTGGGTAGCCCATTGCTACATTTTCTAATATAATTTTTGCAGAGGATTTAATCATTAAATTTGCTTTTCTAAATTCAAAATTATCATGACTAATAATACCTTTATTTATCATATAATTTGTATGATTTGTAGCTTCTGTATAAGGATGATTTAAACCAGAAACTTTATTTAGTCCAATACTTTCTCTATGAGAATTAACTAAATATAAAATTTCGGACTCTAAACTATTAAAATGTATTTCTTCAATTGCAACAGGATCAATACTATCATCATTTTTATTGCAGGACAATAAGAATATACTACTAGCAGTTATAACTAGTAAATTAAAAATAAGTATTCTCATAAATAATAGGTAAGGAGATGAAATGAAATTTAATAGACTTTTCAACTAAAAGTTGATTATAGATTATTTCATCTTTAAGAATTGGAGATTTCTTTTTAATAAAAGAAAAACTTAGATACAACGCATTAAAAAGTTTTAAAAACAGATTACCTATTATATTCATTAAGGGAGAAATTTCCAGACAAAAATATAAAAAAAACTAATAAAAGAAATGACATAAGTCATTAGTAATCAATTAATATGAAGATAATGTTAATTAAGTTAAAATATTATGAATATTCTATTATGAAATGAAAAAAGGAGGTTTTTATTTACAAATGTTTAACGTCATTCAAAACTTTTTCTTTTAATTCTTTTTTGAAATCAAGAATACTTCTCTGAATTTTGTAATCTGAGCTTCCAATAATTTGAGCTGCTAATATACCGGCATTTTGAGCTGCATTTAAAGCAACTGTTGCAACAGGAACTCCATTTGGCATTTGAAGTATAGATAAAATAGAATCCCAGCCATCAATTGAATTACTAGATTTTATAGGTACCCCAATTACTGGCAATGGAGAAATTGATGCAACCATTCCAGGTAAATGAGCAGCACCTCCTGCACCTGCTATTATTACTGAAATACCTCTTTCATGTGCTTTTTTAGCAAAATCAAACATTTTTTCTGGAGTTCTATGAGCAGAAACGATATCAACTTCAACTTCTATTTGAAATTTTTTTAATATTTCAACAGCTTGTTCCATAATTGGGAAATCCGATTTGCTTCCCATAATAATACTAACTTTTGCCATTTTTAAATTTTTAAGCGATTGAATTTAATTTTTAACTAATTACTTTAATAGTGTTTTTTACTACTTCAGCTATTTTCCTTGCATCAGATACAGATTTATTTACAATAGTTACGTGACCCATTTTACGGAAAGGTCTAGTTTGTTTTTTCCCATAAATATGAGGAGTAACACCGTTAATTTTCATTATTTCATCCATGTTTTGATATATAACATCGCCAAAATAATTTTCACTACCGACCAAATTTACCATAATTCCTGCTAATTTACTATCTGTATTTCCTAAAGGTAAATTTAAAATTGCTCTTAAATGTTGTTCAAATTGATTTGTATATGATGCTTCTATACTATAATGTCCACTATTATGTGGACGAGGAGCTACTTCATTAACAATTATTTGATTATCCTCTGTTAAGAACATTTCTACAGCTAACAATCCAACGTGTTGGAATGCATCTGAAACTTCTAATGCAATTTTTTGTGCTCTATGACTAATTTCATCAGAAATACGAGCGGGACATATTACATATTCTACTTGATTTGCTTCTGGATGAAATTCCATTTCTACAACTGGATAAGTTTTTACTTCATTTTTTTGATTTCGAGCTACAATTACAGCCAATTCCAATTTAAAAGGAATCATTTCTTCAATGATACACTCAACATCTGGTAACTGTGCTAATTCATTTATATTTCTAATGACTTTAACACCCATTCCATCATAGCCAAATTGAGCAGATTTCCATATATAGGGAAATGGTTGAGAGTCATTTAATAAATTATTTATTGATTTATATCTTTTAAATGAAGCAGTTGGAATATGATTTTCTTTATAAAAATCTTTTTGTTTTCCTTTGTGTTGTATAATTTCTAAAACTTTGGGTTGTGGATAAATTATCAATCCTTCTTTTTCTAATTGATAAAGTGCCTCAATATTGATATGTTCAATTTCAATAGTAAGTACATCAACTTTTTTACCGAATTGATATACTGTCTCAAAATCCATTAAATCTCCTTTTGTAAATTGGTGAGCAATCAATGCGCAAGGTGCATCAATGTTAGGGTCTAAAATGGAAGTAAAAATATCAAATTTTTGAGTTTCTGAGAGCAACATTTTGCCCAATTGTCCACCACCAAGAATTCCTAATTTAAATTGAGAAGAAAAGTAATTTTCCACAAGATTAGTTTATGGCAAAAATACACATCTCTTTTTAGTTTATCTAAAAATTAGTAATTTTTAATGTACTAGTATTAATTATAGTTACTTTATATTCTCTAACTATATAATTAATATTAGGTGTAAGTGGAGTGCCATTTAAAATATTAAATTCACTTTGATCGCAAGGACATTTCAGTTTAAAACTTTGCTCAACTGTCATTCTAGAACAAGGAGAAGGTAATATTTGTGGGCAATTTCTTTCATATGCCTTATATGAAGATCCGTTTAGATTATAAATTACAATACCTTTAATTCCGCCATTAGCATAAGCCCATCCGCCAGGAACTTGCAGATTAATAAATTCAGGATTTGAAAGATTGATAGTTTCATTAACTAAAACATATGGTAATAAATTATTTTGATCATCACTCTCGCAACCTGAAAAATATAAGAAAATAAATAAGAAAGGAATTAATTTATTCATAATGTATATAAAAGGTAAAATTTAATCTCTTTTGCAATTTACAATTATTTTGTATATTTGTGAATGAAGTCTCAATCTGAATTCATCAGAATTGAGATTTTTGTATTTTATTAAAAAGAATGAATTATGAATAATATAGCATATTATACACCAGAAGGTTTTAAGAAA
>JAUYUF010000080.1 GCA_030694835.1 Flavobacteriaceae bacterium
AAAGGTGAAATTCAATCCAACATTCCAAGTTAAATCATTTGTTTTAATAGGTGAAGCATCAAATGTAAATTCAATCCCTTTGTTTTCTAATTTACCAACATTAGCATAACCTGCATTCGATAAATTGGAACCACCTGGATAAGGAATAAAGTTTAGTAAATCATTGGTTTCTCTTAAATAAACATCAACAGTACCATTTAAACGACTATTAAACAGTCCGAAATCTATACCAGCATTATAGGTAGTGGTTTCTTCCCATTTAATCAATTCATTATATGGTTGAGGTCTTGCGGTGTTATAAAAGGTATTTCCTAACTGATACTGTGCTGTGTTGGTGCTGATATTATATAAAGGTAGGGCAGGAAAAGCAACTGGAATTGCTTGTTGACCTGTAATACCCCATCCTAAACGCATTTTTAAATCAGAAATTACCTTAGAATTAACTAAGAAATCTTCTTCACCAATTTTCCAAGCAAAAGCAGCTGAAGGAAATTTACCCCATGACTCACCTGAATAATAGAAACGTGAAGTTCCATCAGTTCTATAAGTTAGTGTCAATAAATATTTTTGAGCAACCGTTAAATTTACACGACCAAAATACGATTGTAAATTTTCAGGGTCAAGATCATAATCATTTTCTTGGGTGATGGTAGGGTTTTGTATGTTGTTAATATTGTATCCATTGCCAGAAAAATCTTGGTATGAATAACCTCCCATAACATCAACTTTAGTTTTGATACTTTCAACTTCTTTTACATAGTTTAAATAGAAATCTAATAGTACATCTTCTCTTTTTTGACCGTATTTACTAAAACTACCTAGGTTTGTACCATTGGTTAAAACAGTGTTTGCTGATTTATCTGAAACTAAATTGCTTCCATAACTTTGAGATTTGTCTAGTCCTAAATTAAGATTAGCTCTTAAATCTGACAAGAAATGGAATTTGTAATCTAATTGAATATTGGCAATTGTTCTTGTTACAGATGATTTGTCTGTTTGTTGTTCTAACAGTGCAACCGGATTTCTAGTAGCTCCAATTGCAATAGGCAAATTATTTGTTTGTAACCATTGGAAGTAGCCACCATATAATTGATTATCAATTCTTACAGGCTGTGTTGGATCCATTGCTACAGCAGAACCAATAGCCCCATTGTTAGCAAATCTATTTTTAATTACTGCTGTTTTAGAGTTTAAATCTATTTTTAAATGATTATCAAAAAACAATTTATTTAAGGAAACAGCATAAGAAGTTCTTTGTAGATTATCTGTCAATAAAATACCATTTTGGTTAGAATATCCAACAGAAGCTCTATAGTTTAATCCACTTTCACTTCCATTCATTGTAACATTATGGTCTGTTCCTACTGCTGTTTGATATATTTCATCTTGCCAATCGGTATGTGCTGGACCTACTAATTGAAGTTGAGTTAAAGTTCCTTTGTCAATAATTAATCGTCTAAAATCATTAGCTTTTAAAACATCAACTTTATTAACTACGGTTCCAACTGTTAAGTTACCGTTATAATTTACTTTTAAACCATCAGTAGCTTTTCCTTTTTTAGTAGTAATAATAATTACTCCATTGGATGCTCTTGAACCATAAATGGCAGTAGCAGAAGCGTCTTTTAATATGGTAAAACTATCAATATCGCTAGGGTTTACTACACTTAATGGATTGCTTAATCCTGGAACGTTACCACCTCCAACAGGAATTCCATCAATAACAATTAACGGATCGTTAGTAGCGATAAGTGAAGATCCTCCTCTAATTCTAATGGTACTATTAGCTCCAGGTGATCCGCCACCAGAAGTAATTTGTACTCCGGCAGATTTACCGGTTAACAACTGTTGAGGTGAAATTATAGGACCTTTGTTTAAATCCTCAGATCCAATTGTAGTTACCGATCCAGTTGCATCTTTTTTTCGTACTTGTCCATAACCAATAATTACAACTTCTTCCAAAGCTTGAGTGCTTTCTGATAAAGAAATGGTGTAGTTTTGGTTATTGGTAACAGCCACTTCTGTAGCTGTATATCCTACATAAGAGATTACTAATACATCCCCGTTTCTAACATCACTTAATGAAAATTTTCCATCAAAATCAGTCACAGTTCCTTTTTTAGTTCCCTTAATAATTACATTGACTCCTGGAAGTTCAGCTCCAGAGGTTTTATCTACTATTTTTCCGTTAATAGTTTGCTGTGCAAACATACTAAGCGGTACTAATAATAGCATGCTCAATAAAAATGTTCTAAAATTTCTCATGAATAATTTGGTTAATTAATAAAGTTGTAATTGTAATTAATACATTTTCAGTGTTTCACGTTTCACTAGGTGAAATTTACGAAACATAAATGCATAAACCTTAATTGATTCGTTAACTAAAACGATTTCGTGTTGATAACTTTATAAAATATCTGTTATATTTGTGGAAATCCTCAGAAAAAACCATGGGAACAAAAATCACCTTAAAAAAAATAGCCAAAGAATTAGGCGTTTCCACATCAACTGTTTCAAAAGCTTTGAGTGATAGTCACGAAATTAGCCAAGATACAAGAGATAAAGTAAAAGCCTTTGCTAAACTGTATCATTATAAGCCTAATAGCTTAGCATTACGTCTTAGAAATCAGCGAAGTATGGTTATAGGAGTGATTATTCCTGAAATTGTTCATCACTTTTTTTCAACTGTTATTAGTGGAATAGAACATGGTGCAAATACAAGAGGGTATAATGTAATGGTATGTTTTTCGAATGATTCCTATCAAAAAGAAGTTTTAAATATTGAAATGTTAGCAGGAGGAAGTGTTGACGGTTTTTTAGTTTCAATTGCAAATGAAACTCAAGAATTGGCAGATTTCAGACATTTTGAAGATTTAAAAGAAGAAGTTCCGTTAGTCTTGTTTGATAGAGTGCATCCTTTTATAAATTGTGATAAAGTAGTAGTAGATGATTTTGGAGGAGGATATAAAGCTACCGAATACCTTATAAAAACTGGATGTAATAAAGTAGCTATTATAACTACTCCAGATCATATTTCAGTAGGTTTAAGTCGTAAAAAAGGATACCTAAAAGCTCTAGAAGATTATAATATTGATATAAATCCTGATTACATCATTAAAATTGATGAAAAAAAAGATATTAAAGAACAAATTAAAATGTTAATTGATTTACCAGTAAGGCCTGATGGTATTTTTGCAGTTAATGAAATTTATGCAGCTACTGCTATGAAAATTGCACAAGAAAAAGGACTTATAATTCCTGAAGAAATTTCATTTATTGGGTTCACAGATGGGTATATTTCCCAATTTTCAAATCCCTCAATGTCAACATTAGCACAACACGGTCATGAAATGGGCGAAAAAGCGATAGCGCTTTTAATTAACAGAATTGAATCAAAAGAACAAGACTATCCATTTAAAACTGAAATCATAAATGTTGATTTAAAAATTAGAAATTCTACAAAAAAGATTACTTAGTATAGTAGAAAATTAAAAATATACTATATTTGTATCGTAATTAATTTCTTTTCAAGAATTCACACTTCACAAATTTAAGGTGACTAAGTAAGTTATCCTGTATTAATATATCTATATTTTATTCGTTTACACTGAAATAGCTTTGTTTCATAAGTTAAATTTTTTTGATTTATTGATGAACAAGTATATTTCAAATAATTTATTGAAACAATCAAATAAAATACACATGAAAAAAAAGAAACTTAGTTTCTGGGAAATTTGGAACATGAGTTTTGGTTTCTTAGGAATTCAATTTGGTTTTGCACTGCAAAATGCCAATACTTCTAGAATTTTTGAAACTCTTGGGGCTAACATTGATGAAATACCAATTTTATGGATTGCTGCACCAGTAACAGGTTTAATCGTTCAACCTATAATTGGATATTTAAGTGATAAAACATGGACTAGATTAGGAAGACGAAGACCTTTCTTTTTAGTTGGAGCCATATTATCATCAATTGCATTAATATTTATGCCAAATTCACCTGAATT
>JAUYUF010000081.1 GCA_030694835.1 Flavobacteriaceae bacterium
GCTCCATATTGTGGATATATTTTTTGTCCATCATCAAATAAATAAGGAAAAGTAAATCCTTTTTCTTTTGCTCTTACTTTCATTAAATCAAAGCTATCTTTGGGTTCTTTTGCCGGATTGTTCGGATTGATGGCAATTACCGGATATCCCTTGTCTTTATATTTTTTGTCTAATTCAATAATTCTATCTTCATAAGCAACTGAATATGGACAATGATTACAAGTAAAAATGACAATAAAACCTTTTGCTTTTTTAAAATCTGAAAGCGAAACCATTTTATCATTTACATTTTTTAATTTAAAATCTGTTGCATTATCACCAATTTTGTAACCTTCTTTATTATTTATTAAACTAAACGAAGCTAACAAAAGCACAATGCTAAAAAGCGCTAAAATTTTAATTGTTTTCATTTGATGTTGTTTTAATTTTTGTTATTTAAATTTTAATACGGCTTGTTCTAAAGTCTCAAAAATGAATGACTGTTCATAAAATTCATTTTTATTGTTTTTATATATTAATGTAGCAGGAATTGCCCCAGACCATTTTTCTGAAATTTGAGGAATCCAGTTATTTTGATTTGGATCATCCAATAAAATTACTTCTGGCTCTAGTTTTTTTATGTTGATAAATGGAATTAATTGATCCTTTATTTTAGTAGGAAAATCTAAACTCACCAATAATACTTTCACATTCTGATTTTGATATTTTTCATGTAATTTAATAAATGCGGGAAGTTCTTCTACACAAGGTTTACACCAAGTAGCCCAAAAATTAATAACATAAATAATATCATTTTGCTGATTTAAAAATGGCTTGAAATTTTCAAAATCATAAACTTCTATCGAAACTCCATCATCAGAAACAACTTCTATTGGCTTCCTGTCAAATGATGATTCTGATTTACATGATATCAACTGTAAAATCAAAATAATATAAAAATAATGTTTCATCTATTATATTTTAAAATGAAGATAAAAATTTATTGGAATTACTCTAAAATTTTACTCATATAAATTTGTTAAAACTTAAAATTATATTTAATACCTTTTTATCTTTTATATAAAATTAAAGTGTAAATTTGCAGTCATAATTATTTAGATTCCTTTTTATTGTAACCTAAAATGACTCATCAAAAAATAATATCTCAAACTGAATTTAACATTATTTTAGATAGCTTAAATTTCTCTTTTAAAGAAATTGATGTTCGAGAAATGGAAATGCCTTTACCAATGATTACTATTGTTAATGAACTTGAAAGTATAAGTGAAATAAACGCTTTATTAGTTAATCATCATAGAATTCCACAAATACTTTTAAATGATTTGGAAGATCGTAATTTAAAAATATTCATCACACAAATTCAAGAGAATTATTTTCAACTTTTATTTTTAAATTCATGAATTTAACCTCTACACAAAAAGCACCAAATCCTAGTTTAGTTACACCACATTTTGTAATTGGTGGAGTTTCTATTATTTTGTTTGCTTTCATTTTAATGTTAAATCCTGAAATCTTACTACTCCATTATTTTAACCCAACGTTATTAACAGCTACCCATTTATTGGTTTTAGGTTTTATTACAACCATTTGTTTTGGAGCTCTGTATCAATTAATTCCAGTTATTCTTGATGTTAAATTACATTCGGAAAAATTGGGATGGATCTCACTCAGTTTTTTATTTATTGGCATCATTTTCTTAGTAACTGCTTTTTGGAATTTTAATTTTGAAATTATCTTTTATATCGCATCAACTTTTATAATTATTGCAATTACAATTTTTAAAGTTAACCTGATTTTAACAGTAAAAAAAAATAACCAAAACAGTCTTGAGAAAAATTTTATTTTAACTGCAATTGCTTGGTTATTTTTAACTGTTTTAGCTGGATTGCTTTTCGGTATTAATTTGTCCAATAATTATATAAGTATTTCTCATTTAGAATTATTAAAACTTCATGCTCATATCGGTATTTTTGGATGGTTTATTCAATTAATAATGGGAGTTGGAAGCAAATTATTTCCCATGTTTTTACTTTCTTATGAAGCTGATAAAAAACCTTTAAAAATTGCTTACATCACTATAAATTTAGGGTTGATATTGGGAGTTTTTAGCTTGTTGTTTTCCTTTAAAATTGGAATTATATCGGCTATTCTTTTAGTGATTTTCGCAATTATTAATTTTTTGAGATTTATTTTTCAAACATACACTAAACGTGTAAAGAAAAAATTAGATATTGGAATGAAAAAATCAGTTGTAGCAATTGCATTTTTGATCATTCCATTAATTTTAGTTGTATTTAATTTATTGTTTCAGGATAAATCTGAAGAGTTTAGTACTTCTATAGAATTATTATATGGATTTACGCTATTAGTTGGCGTAATTTCTATGTTAATTATGGGTTTAACCTATAAAACCTTACCGTTTATTATATGGTTAAAAGAGTATAAAAATGTAATTGGAAAACAAAAAACT
>JAUYUF010000091.1 GCA_030694835.1 Flavobacteriaceae bacterium
AGCCATGATAATATCAGCTCCAATAGTACGTTGAATTTCCATCACATTTTCAGGAGAAAAGAAATGGTAAGATCCATCAATATGACTCTTAAACTTTACACCTTCCTCAGTAATTTTTCTTCTTTCAGAAAGTGAATATACTTGGTATCCTCCACTATCAGTTAAAATATTTCTATCCCAATTCATAAACTTATGCAAACCACCTGCACTTTCTAAAATTGAAGTTTGAGGTCGCAAATATAAATGATAGGTATTTCCTAATATAATATCGGGATTTATATCTTCTTTTAATTCTCTTTGATGAACACCTTTAACGGTTCCAACGGTTCCAACAGGCATAAATATTGGTGTTTCAATTACTCCATGATCTGTAGTAATACTTCCTGCTCTAGCTTTACTTTTGGGGTCTAGTCCTTTAATTTCAAATTTCATGGTGGCAAAGATAAGCAATAGGATTTGTTTGAAAATAGATTCGTAAAAATTTGATAAAATTCAACCATCAATAAAATACAGTTGAAAGATAAAAAACTAATTACTTTGAATTTCGAGATAAATATTCCATTCCGTTTTAGAAATTCCATCTTCAGCAGTAACAATTATTTTTTTGGTAGATTGATTTGAAAAATCAATATAATCACCTGATTTAACATCACTTTTTGCACCATGTGGAATATTAAAATCCATTTTTACTTTATATAAATCAATTGATTTTGGAAGTGTTACATAAATCTCTTTATTATCCCAATTAACAATGGTTGGTTTTATTTCATCTTCAAATTTTACATTATAAATACCTGAATTACTGATAGGTATTCCCGATGCATTAGCCAGACCTAAATTAGAAATTTCGGGAGAATTCATAGTATAATTACGCAATTGTATAGCATTTACATATAATTCTGCAGTTTCATTATCATCATCAGCAAAAAGTAAAAATCCTTGATTTTGACCACCTGGAAAAGTATTAATAACTGACCATCTTCCTCCTTCAATAGGAGTTTCTCCAACATATTTTCCGTTAATAAATTTTTTAATTGAATTTTTAGAAAAAGTAATTGCAATTCTATACCAAGTTTCTTCCACTAAAATACCTTGATAATTATTATTAATTCCAATTCCTTTCGAGGTAATGAATAAATCTCCATCGTTACTATTTTCAGGATTAGTTTGTAACAAGCTTATAAATTTATCTTTACTTTTTTTTGGAATATAAATGTCCATAATTAACGAATATTCATAATGTAATTCTTCATTTACGCCAGGTATAAAATTATTAAATAGAAATAAACCATTATTTGGATTGAAAGCAGGCACTTTTATTACATTAGAATTAATCCCATTAATTGGTTTTATTTCAAAGTCAGAGGTTCTTCCAAATTCAATTTTTTGAAGTGTGTCTATATTATCATAATTCAGTAATCTAAATTGACTTCCAATTCCAGTACTTTGAAGATTTTTTTTATCAAAAATCCAATTTCCAGTTGTAAATTTTGATGGATTTATTTTAATAGGCTGTTTATCACAAATTGCTTTTAAAGCAGAAATAGCAATATCAGATTCAATACCATCAACATGAGCGTTTTTAATTTTAATTATTTCCTCTAAATTATTTGATGTAAACACCCAAACTTTAGCACCATATTGATGTACTTTATTAACAAAGGTTTGAAATTTCTCATCATTATCTAGAGCAAATGTGTAATATGTTTCAAAAATTGTACAACCTAAATCTACTAAATCTTTATACCATTTATCATCATTTGGGTTTTCAGGCATACCTCCAAAATATATAAATGGAGAATCTGGACAATATTTTTTAAAAAGTATTGCTTCTTCTATATTAGCAACAGCTGCCATCAATCTTTTGGGATTAACACCTGTAGATTTTAGTGCTTTTCCCATTAAATCGGGTCTAAATTTTTTGGTGTCTAGATAATAATATCCATCATATTTTTCAGCTAAAAGAAGCGCTTCTTCTAATGTCGCAATTTTGGTTCCTTTAAACTGACTCCCTTTCCAGCTTCCAAAATCAAGCATTAATAATTCTTCATATGTTGATGAAACTACATAACCCTGTCCGTTACTAGTTCTGTACATTGTTGGCTGATCATGAAATAAAACATAAACGTCATCAGAGGTAACATTTACATCAATTTCACAATATTTTACGCCTCTTTTAAAAGCTTCTTCTATGCTTAATAATGTGTTTTCTGGATAAATATCAGAATATCCTCTATGACCTATTGCTTGAAAATCACAGTTTTTATAGTTATACGATGGTTTGGTTTGTTGCGAAAAAGCTGCAAAAGCAAGAGAATATAAAACTAAAAAAACACTATATTTTTTCAACATTTGGAATTGGATTTTAATCTATTTCAAATGTATCAAAATTAGATAACAATTATATCGATTTTGATTTTACTGATGAAAATTTAAAATTTTTAAATACAAAAAAAGGCACTTTTAAAAAAATGCCTTTTAAATTATGGTATCATTATATTGATTAAAACTTAACTTCCAAGTTTAAGTAAAGCATTGATAAATCACTTTTTGTTGACAAATCATAATCCCATAAACGGTAGTTTAAGGATGTTTTAACGCCTTTAATCGGAATAAATTGGGCTCCTAAAAGAACCGCATTTCCGTCATTGGTTGCATTCCAATTGGCGGTTGATGTTCCTATTTTGTTAGATTCTAATAAATCATATCTTCCAAAAACCTCAAACTTATCATCCAAAACATACGCAGAATAAATAGAGATCCCACTTAAATCATGGTCTAAAACGGCATCGGTAAATTTCTTTCCATCTATCATTTTATTGTATTCTGCACCTAATCTGAACTTTTTATTGTCATAACCCGCAAAAAGGGAAATATTTTTAACAGTCGGATTTTCTACCACTATACTTCCAACCAATTTCTTGCTGTCTTGCTCTGAATAATACACTTTTAAAGTTACAGTTTCTAAGGGATTGTACACTAAACTTCCACCCACTTTATATTTGCCATATAAGTCTTGTACTTTTCTAAAACCTTCGCCATTTAAAACAAAAAGGTTCATTTTTAGAGATTTGTACAATTGAAATTCAGTATTTAAGCCCAAATCTGCGGTGGTTCCAAATCCTTGAGCATCTTGGAATGATTTGTAAACATAACGATAACCCCATGATTTTTCTTGCTCGGTAAATTGGTTTAAACCAATCATACCGGCCGAAATTTTTGCCCAAGAGGCCGCTTTATAATCTAATTGAGCGGCTCTTAAATAGTAGGTAAAATCACTTACATTGTCTTTACCGGCGTCTAAGATAACTTTGGCTGAGAATTTGTCATTAAACGTATGGTCATAGCCAATAAAAGCTCTTTCAATTTCAAAAGCACTTTTTTGTAGTGCACCGTCGGTCAAATCGAGGTGATAATTAAAGAAAATAGTTCCAGTAACATTTCCTTTTGATTGTGATATTGCAGCTAAAGAACTGAATATTAATAAAATAGTAATTAATTTTTTCATTATTTTTAAATTTAAATTGATATTTTTAATCAGCATCAAATTTAATTCTCTTAGAGATATAATCATATTAAAATTTAGAATAATTTATAGGTATTAAAAAATTAACACACATTGATATTTTATAAAAAAGCTCTCAAAAAAGAGGTTTTATCTAATAATGAATTTTATAAAATTAATTAATTCTTCGAATAGAATATATGGTAATTGGATTTACTAAAATTTGATTTTGATTTTTCCCAGATTGAATCTTTAAAACTAAATCCATACCTCTAATAACCTTTCCAAATGCAGCAAATCCATATCCATCAGGGTTTCTTTTTCCTCCAAAATCTAATTCTGGTTGATTATTTATACAAATAAAAAATGAACTTTGAGCTGTATTCGGCTCACCTCTTGCCATTGAAATTGTACCGTTTATGTGTCTTAATTTAGTTTGTTCTGTTGTTTCAATATTTATTGTAGGAAATAATAGATCTTCTGTCAAATCTGCAGCTTGAACTACTTCAATCTTAATATCTCTTTCAGCTTCATTTTCATTGGTACAAACTCTATAAAAATTAGAGTTATCATAAAGTTTATTATCTACATATTTCAAAAAATTATGAACTGTAATTGGAGCCTTTCCAGGATACAACTCAATTTGAATTTCACCTATTGATGTAGCAATAGAACATGTAATTGTATTTTGAGCAGTTGTATTAATACTTGCAAAAAGTAAAATATATAATATCATTTTATTCATAGGAATTTATAATATTTATAAAGTAAACTATTGAAAATTAAATATACTAAAAAAGCACTTTAACAATGTTTTTATTATCAATCTATTTGTACAAAAAAACTTTTATAGAAATATCTTTTTATAAAAAAGTTGACGGATTTTGGCTTGGTCAAGAAAAACCAGCTAAAACTTTAATGATATTCGGATTTTTAGGTATGCTAGCTATGTTTATAGGAATGTCTACTACAGGAAGTGTTTCTGTATTTGCTTTTGTAAGTGGTGGTTTATTTGCTTCAGTAATGTGGCCAGTTATTTTCTCATTAGCATTACAAGGACTCGGTAAATTTACTTCTCAAGGTTCAGCATTTTTAATTATGATGATTTTAGGAGGTGCTTTTATTCCGCCTTTACAGGGAAAAATTGCTGATATGTTCAATATAACAATTTCGTATTGGGTTCCTTTAATTGGCTTTGGTTATCTTACTTTATTTGCTTTATTAGTAAAAAGAATCCTAATAAAACAAAACATTGATGTTGATAAATTAGCAACTACTGAAACCCATTAATAATTGTAACAGAAAAATATAAATTTCATTTAATTTATATATTTAAAGAAAAGCCTTGAAATTTAAATTACAAGGCTTTTCTGTTTTTCATTATTGCTTAGACCTTTCATATTGAAGCGGCCATTTAATATCTATGCCTAATTCATTAGCTATTCTTAATGGAAAGTGCGGATCACGAAGGAATTCACGACCTATTATAACTACATCTGCCTTATTTTCAGTAATGATACTATTGGCTTGTTCTGCAGTAGTTATCAACCCGACTGCTCCAGTTAAAATTCCTGTTGTTTTTTTTAAACTTTCGGCAAATTTAACTTGAAATAGAGGTTCAACAGGTATTGATGCAGTAGCTACATTACCACCAGTTGAACAATCAATTAGATCAATTGTTTTGTTTTTTAATATTTCTGCTAATTTAATTGAATCCTCTTCAGACCAGCCCCCTTCTGTCCATTCTGTTACAGAAATTCGTACAAATAATGGATTTTCTTCAGGCCAAACCATCCTAACACTTTTTATAATATCTAGTAGAAAACGAATCCTGTTTTCAAAGGAACCACCATACTCATCTGTTCTTTTATTACTAAATGGTGATAGGAACTCATTGATTAAATAGCCGTGTGCTGCGTGTAATTCTATTACTTTAAACCCAGCATCTTTTGACCTTTTTGCAGCATCTTGGAAATTTTGTATACATTTTTTTATATCAGCTAAAGTCATGGCTGTTGGAATTACATCGCCTTCTTTAAAAGGTATAGCACTGGGTGCGTAACTTTGCCATCCACCTTCTTCTACAGTAAGCTTATGACTTCCCTCCCATGGACGTGCATGTCCTGCTTTTCTACCTGCATGTGCTAATTGAACTCCAGCAATAGTACCTTGCTCTTCGATAAATTTATTGATTTTAGCTAAGTAAGGAATGTGCTCGTCTTTCCAAATTCCAAGATCGTTAGGAGTAATTCGACCTTCAGGACAGACCGATATTGCCTCGGTTAGTATTAAAGCAACGCCTCCAACAGCTCTACTTCCATAATGAACCAAATGCCATTCATTAGCAAAACCATCTACACTTGAATATTGACACATGGGAGAAACAATAATTCTGTTTTTAAGTTCTATGTTTTTTATTTTTAAAGGTGAAAACAACT
>JAUYUF010000099.1 GCA_030694835.1 Flavobacteriaceae bacterium
AAAAACCTTGCGTTTTCCTGGTCATATAGAATATGTAAGTGTGCTAAAAGAAAGTGGTTTTTTTGATGAGAATCCTATTAATATTAATGGTATCAATATATCACCTTTAGAATTTACTTCTAAAATATTGTTCAAAGAATGGAAACTCAATCCTGCTGATGAAGAATTTACCATTATGAGAGTTAGTGTAAAAGGGACTGATTCTAAAGGCGTTTCGACAACTATTGTATACAATATGTATGATGAATATAACCCACAAACCCAAACTTCATCTATGGCAAGAACTACAGGATATACGGCTACAGCTGCAGCCAATATGTTTTTAGATGGTTTGTTTAGTGAAAAGGGTGTTTTTCCTCCAGAATTAATTGGGAAATATCAACACTGTTTTGATTATATTTTAAAATACTTAAAAGAACGAAATGTCATTTATAAAAAGGAAATTATTTCATAAATTAGACAAAAATCATAATTAGCAATATATGGAACCATTTACAACTACTTTCAGTGTTAAAGAAAAAGATATTGACACCTTAAATCATGTAAATAATATATCATATTTAAAATGGGTACAAGAAGTTTCGGGTTCGCATTGGTATGATATAACCACAAAAGAAATTCAAGATAAATACTATTGGGTTGTTTTGCGTCATGAAATCGACTATTATCATCCAACTTTTTTAGATGAAGAAATCACTGCTGTTACATGGATAGGTGAATCTGAAGGTGTAAAATCTGATCGTTTTGTTCATTTTTATTGTAAAGATAAATTGGTGTCTAGAGTTAAAACTACTTGGTGTTTGATAGATAAAACAAGTAAAAAACCAACTAAAATTACATCTGATATTTTAGATATTTTAGAACCTTTTAAAATGTAATATATTCATTCAAAGTTATTTTATTGAAGGAGAATTATTGTTTATAATTCTCCTTTTTTTATAATATATAAACTCATTAATTATATTTATCTTAATTTTTACATATATATTATAAATAATATTTAATTATTTAGATTATATTTACTCTACAATAACTTATTACTAATCAGTAACTTTAAAACAGATAGTCATGAGAAAATACTTATCAATCAAGTCGGCATCTAAACTTTTAAAACTTACAAAATCACTATTATTGTTGATATTAACAATTAGTTTATTTAGTTGTAAAAGCTATTATAAAAGCTATTATCAAGTTGATACTGAAAAAGAAATTTCGAATGAGAAATTAAATGAGTTAAATAATAGTGGTAAATATCTGATTATTCATGATAATACCAGCGCTTATAAATTGACGAATTTTGAAATAAATGACAATATATTATCAGGAATAGCTGAAGATTTACCAAAGGAACATCGGCTATATACCGTAACTTTTAGGGATAAAAAGAATCCTTATGAACCAAAAAACAAAGCTGTTTTAAATGAAATTCATATATATACGACTCAATCTTTACAATTAAATCAACCTATTGAGATTCCAATTAATAATATTTTTAAAATTGAAATTTATAATAAAGATAAAAATGCAACCACTAAATCATGGGTATTTAGCACATTAGGAACCGGGCTAGGAATTTATATTATATTAGGAATATTGTTGTTGGTTGGAATATTTGCATTTATGGTTGCCGCTGGTTAAAACAAATTAAATATTAATCATTGTATTTTATATAAATGAATTTCAAATATTTAAATAGATAACCTATATTTGCAAAAGTTTCAGTACATTATGGTATTAAAATACCATATAATAAATCTTTCGGCATATCAATTTTTTAGATTGAATTTTCCAAATCATTCATTTAGTACTTCAATAGAATATTAATCATTAATACTTATATTTTTAAATTCAAATGGCAAAACCACAACAATCATTCAACAAAAACGAGAAGGAAAAAAAACGATTAAAGAAGCGTGAAGAGAAAGAAAAGAAAAAAATTGAGCGCAAAGAAAACGCCAAAGGAGGAGCTTTTGAAGATATGATTGCTTATGTTGATGAGTTTGGAAATATTACTGATACCAAACCAGATCCAGCTGATAAAGTTGAAATTGATATTGATAGTATTGAAATTGGGGTTCCTAAAAAAGAAGATAGAGAAGAAGATAATTTTAGTGCTGAAAAAATTGGAAAAGTTTCTTTTTATGATAGTTCTAAAGGTTTTGGTTTTATTATTGACAATCTATCTCAAGAAAAATATTTTGTACATGTAAGTGGACTTATTGATGACATTCAAGAAAATGATAAAGTTACTTTTGAACTAGAGCGTGGTATGAAAGGTATGAATGCTGTTAGAGTAAAAAAGGTCTAGTTAATAATTAATATTATATTTATAAATAATTTGATTATTTAAAAAACAAGGGGGTTAACTAATTGTGGTTAAACCCTTTCTTTATTATACAATTTAAAATTATTACTTCATTTATAGATACGTATCATTATGATATGCTGATTAGAATCAATTATTTAACTGATTAGAATCATTCTAAACAATAAAAAACTTACTTATATTGCAATATTAATAATTTATGTATACTTATTATTTAATTTAATATAATATAATTAAGTAAAACATTTATTATTTAGCATATTTCTTATATTAATACAAATTAACCTTTAAATTTAACAAGATTAAATGGACGAAGCTTTTATTATTCAGCTAAAACAAATCATTCTGGATCATTTAGAAGATGATCAATTTGGTGTTAGCAATCTAGCTTCAAAAGTTGGTTTAAGTAGATCACAATTATTAAGAAAAGTAAAAAGCGCTATTGGTATTTCTGTCAACCAACTAATAAATAATATTCGACTAGAAGAGGCTGCAAAAAGAATTAAAGAAACAGATAATACTGTTTCAGAAATTGCATATCAAGTAGGTTTTAGTAGTCCTTCATACTTTAACAAATGTTTTTTACAATTTTTTGGTTGCACACCTGGAGAATTTAAAAATCATGTTGGAGAACTAATAGTTAATATAAAAATTCCCCAGAAATCAGAAG
>JAUYUF010000101.1 GCA_030694835.1 Flavobacteriaceae bacterium
TTTCTGAATGATTTTTTCCAGAGAACTTTCTGCTGAAATTTCCCCTTTAATATCAGTTTTGATATGCCATAAATGACCTGCTTTTACGGAATATGGATTTGAAATTGTTAGATTTTGAATCTCTGATTTTAATTCATCAACAATAAAATCGGTTACCAATTGCTGTTCAATTTGCTCTTTTTGAGACCAAACTACTTTTTTATTATCCTCGGCTAATTGTGTTCCGGCAAGCGCTACGGTAGAAAAATGATTTTCTTTAATTTTACAAATTAACTCGGGCGTTGCGCCCATCCACAAACCAATTTTTGGATGGAACCAACAATAAACCATTGCTGATGGATATTTTTGCAATAAGGTTTGATATGTTTTTATCAAATTAAAATTGGCAAGTTTAACCTCTTCTTTTCTTGAAATAACTACTTTTTTAAATTCATTTAAACGGATGTGTTCAATTGCTTTCTCAACTAATTTGAGGTGAAAATCTTTATCAGAAGATTTTTTTTCAATGAGCGTTTTATCATTCTCATCATTATCATTTAAAAAATCACTTTCAAAAAGTTCTGATTTAGTTAAAGGAAAAAAAACAGCCGATTTTTCATCATCAAAAGGTGCAAAAACAAATCCGCTTTCGTTAAAATCAAAATTTGTAATTATTTCATTACTCAACTGAAATTGCGCATTTACAATAGCTTGATTTGGTTTTTTATAAACCACAAAAGCTTGTTTCTGTTCAAATGCTGTTTGAATTTTATTAAAAAAATCTGATATATTAAGATTCATCAATTATTTTCTTTCAAGAATAATGTTCGTCAATTTACACAGTGAAATTAAATTATTTTCTTCATCAACAATTTTGATTTCCCAAAGATGTGTAGTTCGTCCTTTATGAATAATTTTGGCAGTAGCCGAAATAATTCCGTCACTTTTACTTTTTAAATGATTGGCTGCAATTTCAATTCCCTTCACCATAAATTTATCATTATCAACAAAAAGATGAGATGCAGAACTTCCAACACTTTCTGCCAAGGCAACAGTTGCGCCTCCGTGTAAAATTCCCATCGGCTGAAAAACTCGTGAATTTACGGGCATCGTAGCCGTTAAAAAATCATCGCCTAAATCAACAAACTTAATATCAAGCGTTTCCATTAAGGTGTTTTTTGATAAAGAATTTAAATAATCAAGCGTATCTTTTTTCTCCATTTTTTATAAATTGTTTGCAGGTAAATGTACTACTTTTAAAGATTATATCTTATTTTTGTAAAGTATTAAAATAGAAAAATATGTTTAAAATTCGTGTAATTCTCGATGTAAAAGAAGATGTATTAAGAGACATCCTAATTGAAGGAAATGCTAATTTAGAGCAACTACATTTTGCTATTACTAAAGCTTTTGGTTTTAACGGACATGAAATGGCTTCCTTTTATAAAGCTGATCACAAATGGAATCAAGGCGATGAAATTCCTCTTTTTGAAATGGAAGATGATCAGCCATCAATGAAAACTTGTGTATTAAATAAAATTCTTACTCAAAAAGGTGAGAAACT
>JAUYUF010000107.1 GCA_030694835.1 Flavobacteriaceae bacterium
AATTATGATGCCAATTTGGCAATCCATCTTCTAATTTTCCATAAGGCAACTCATTCATATCAAAAACAACGACTCTAAAATTTTGTTCTGTCAATAAATTAACAGCTTCAGAACCTGAAACTGACCCTCCAATAACAGCTATAAAATGTTTATTATTAATTTCATTTCTTGTTAAACTATCAGCGTTTTTCATAAAATTTGTTATTTACTGCAATTTAGGCAATAAACATTTTCTATTGTTGATTTTTCTATAATTAAATAGAATAGCTCATAAATAATAATGATAAATTTTAGTTAACTTTGTTTACAATCAAAATTTTAAAATTTTTACAATGAAAGATGTAGTTATAGTTTCAGTTGCCAGAACGCCAATAGGAAGTTTTATGGGAACTTTAGCCCAAATTCCTGCTCCAAAATTAGGAGCTATTGCCATTAAAGGTGCCTTAGATAAGATTAATTTAGACCCTTCTTTAATAGATGAAGTTTTAATGGGTAATGTTGTTCAGGCTGGATTAGGTCAAGCTCCTGCTCGTCAGGCAGCTCTTTTTGCTGGTATTCCTAAAACTGTTCCATGTACAACTGTTAACAAGGTTTGTGCTTCTGGTATGAAAGCTATTATGCAAGCAGCTCAAGCAATTCAATGTGGAGATGCTGATATAATTGTAGCAGGTGGAATGGAAAATATGAGTATGATTCCTCATTATATTGATGGTAGAAATGGTGTTAAACTTGGAAATATCAATGTAAAAGATGGATTATTAGTTGATGGACTGACTGATGTTTATGATCAACAACATATGGGGACATTTGCTGATTTATGTGCTACTGAATATAATATCACAAGAGAGATGCAAGATAATTTTGCTATCGAATCTTATACACGTTCGGCAAATGCTTGGAAAGAAAATCGTTTTGTAAATGAAATAATTCCGGTTATTATTCCACAACGAAAAGGAGATCCAAAACTTTTTATTGAAGACGAAGAATTTAAAAATGTTATTATTGATAAAATTCCAACTTTACGTCCTGTTTTTACTAAGGAAGGAACCGTAACTGCTGCTAATGCTTCAACAATTAATGATGGTGCTGCGGCTTTAGTAATTATGAGTGCAGATAAAGCTAAAGAATTAGGATTAAAACCACTTGCAAAAATTTTGAGTTATGCTGATGCTGCTCAAGAACCAAAATGGTTTACTACTTCACCTGCAAAAGCACTTCCTAAAGCTCTAGCTAAAGCCAATCTAACAAAAGAAGATATTGATTGTTTTGAGTTTAATGAGGCTTTTAGTGTTGTTGGCTTAGCTAATAATCAAATTTTAGGACTGGATGCAACCAAAGTAAATATAAATGGTGGAGCAGTTTCTTTAGGCCACCCACTCGGAATGTCTGGAGCTCGTATTGTAATATCATTAATTTCTGTTCTTCAACAAACCAATGGAAAATATGGTGCTGCTGCTATTTGTAATGGAGGTGGTGGAGCTAGTGCCATGGTTATTGAAAAATTGTAATATAAATGAAACGCCCATGATTGATTATTAAACAAGTGGATGATTACTTGGGCGTTCCATACTTGTACTGAGTTTATCGAAGTATGACCATTAAAAAAAATAAATATAATAGATGAAATTTGGTATTTGCTTATTGAATATTGCGCCTCTAAGAAAAGAAGCTGATGATAGAAGTGAAATGGTATCTCAAGTTTTGTTTGGAGAATATTTTACAATTATTGATGAGCTTAAAAATTGGAGTTATATTCGGTTAGAATATGATCTTTATGAAGGCTGGATTGACCGCAAGCAATATGAACTTATTACTGCGGTTGATTTTAAACGATTAAATCAACAAACACCTCATTATGCAGGTGAATTAATTGATTTTCTGAATATTAACAATTCGCAAATGGCCGTACTTTCTTTAGGGGCTACACTTCCTTTTTACGATCAGCATAAATTCATGATCAATCTTCAAAATTTCACGTATGATGGATCTATTTTCAATATCCAATTAAATAAAAAACACCTCATAAATATTGCTTTTATGTATTTAAATTCTCCTTATTTGTGGGGAGGAAAAACACCTTTTGGAATTGATTGTTCTGGATTTACACAAATGGTTTATAAATTATGTGGATATTATTTAGATAGAGATTCATCTGAACAAGCTAAACAAGGTGTAGTTTTAAACTTTTTAGAAGAAAGTGAACCAGGAGATTTAGCCTTTTTTGATAATTCTGAAGGTAAAATTATTCATGTGGGTATATTAATTGGAAATGAGCAAATAATTCATGCTTCAGGTAAAGTTAGAATTGATTTTATTGATCATAGCGGTATTTTTAATAAAGAAACTAAAAAACACACTCACAAACTCAGATTAATTAAACAAATTATTTCATAAAAACACTATATTAAAAAATCCTTTGAAGCTTCTTCAAAGGATTTTTTAATTTCATTATAAATTGTCAACCTTTTTTAGGAGAACTTATAATTGTTATAACTTACATAGCTAAAACTTCTTGTACTTTATCTGCAGCTTCTTGGAATTCTACAACTGAATGTACTGCCAATCCACTTTCATCAATTAATATTTTTGCTTCAACAGCATTTGTACCTTGAAGACGAACAATAATTGGAATTTTGATTTCATCACCCATATTTTTATAAGCATCAACAATACCTTGAGCAACTCTGTCGCAACGAACAATTCCACCAAAAATATTTACTAAAATTGCTTTTACTTTTGGATCTCTTAAAATAATACGGAAACCAGTTTCAACTCTTTCAGCATCTGCAGTTCCACCAACATCTAAAAAATTAGCTGGCTCACCACCTGATTGTTTAATTAAATCCATAGTACTCATCGCTAAACCAGCACCATTTACCATACAACCAACGTTACCATCTAAGGCAACATAATTTAAACCAACAGCATTCGCTTCCACTTCAATCGGATTTTCTTCGCGTAAATCTCTTAAATTCACATAATCTTTATGACGGAAAAGTGAACTATCATCAATAGTTACTTTGGCATCCACTGCTAAAATTTTATTGTCAGATGTTTTTAAAACTGGATTAATTTCAAACAACGATGCATCTGAACTTATATAAGCAGTATATAAAGCTG